>DAHVOF010000132.1 GCA_027318945.1 Actinomycetota bacterium
CAAGACAGCGCATTGTCCTGTTGCCACCTCGCCGAGAGAATTGAGTATGTGTTGCAGCATGTCGTCGTTCAGTCCTGGATACACTCCGATCCAGAAAACATTGTTCATCACATAATCGGTGTTCTTCAGTTCACAAACGACCCTGTATTCGACATCCTTGTAGGCGGGCTGCCGGACGAGGTTTCCTCCGAACAACAACCGAGTCCCGATCCTGCGCGACTCAAGATAGCGCGTGACTGTATCTCTGCTGACCCCCGACTCTGGTTTGACTGCCAGAGGAAAGCCAAACCAGCTTGGATCGCTGCCCGGAGTTGCTTCAGGAAGCAGAAAAACATCCTGAAGAGATTCCAGGCCGTTCTTGAGGATTGCGAAATTTCTCCTTCGCGCAGCGATATACGTATCCAGCTTTTCCAACTGAGAGACGCCTACGGCCGCCTGCATATCGGTAACTTTCAGGTTATAGCCGATGTGAGAGTAAGTGTACTTGTGGTCGTAACCGCAGGGCAGGGATCCGAGTGTCCAATCAAAGCGCTTGCCGCAGGTGTTGTCTTTTCCTGGAGCGCACCAGCAATCGCGACCCCAGTCGCGGAAGGATTCGACCAGACGGTCGAGTTGGGGTTTGTCGGTAAGCACACATCCGCCTTCGCCCATAGTGATGTGATGAGCCGGATAGAAGCTCACCGTGGCCAAATCGCCGAAGGTGCCGACATTTCGGCCTTTGTAAGTGGAACCCAGCGCATCGCAGCAGTCCTCGATCAGCCAGAGATCATGTTTACGGGCAAAGGCCGCAACTGTATCGAGATCAAAAGGATTGCCCAGCGTATGGGCAAAGATGATGGCTTTGGTGCGAGCGCTGAGAGCCTCCTCCAGCAGGGTGACGTCTGCGTTGTAGGTGCCGAGCGCAACGTCGATGAAAACCGGAATGGCGCGATTCTGGATGATGGGATTAACGGTGGTGGGAAATCCAGCCGCAAGCGTGATGACCTCATCCCCGGGGTTGAGGCGACGATCCCCCAGCGTAGGCGAGGTAAGCACGGAGACCGCGAGCAGATTGGCCGAGGAACCAGAGTTCACCAGCCTGGCACAGCGGAGGCCAAAGCGACGAGCGAATTTCCGCTCGAACTCGTCAGAGAAACGGCCAGCGGTGAGCCAGAAATCCAGCGAAGAGTCCACTAATGCCTGGACATCGGCGTGGTCAAAGACGCGGCCCGAGACAGGGACGGCATTTGCGCCCGGGGTGAACCCGACCTGCGCAGGGAAGGCTTCCCGCGTGTATTCCGCAACAAGATCGAGAATCTGCTTGCGAAGTTCATCAGTCTTTTTCATGAATGCTCTCTGGAGGTTCATCCGCGCAGGTCGATTTAGCCTCCGCGCCATTTAGATTGTCCTGCAAAATCCGCATGTATTGCTGAATCTGACGGGTTGTGATGGTCCTGACATCTTCGCCAGCGCTCCACTGACGATACCATTCCGCAGTGTACTGAAGCGCGTTTTCAAGAGGCAACCGAGGATGCCACTCCAGAGCCTGCGCGGTCTTGGAACAATCCAGCTTGAGGATCTGTGCTTCATGGGGATGGGGTCCGTCGTCGATCTGCCAATGAGCCTCCTCGCCCCATTGATCGGCCAGTCGACGGGTGATCCATTCCACCGGCTTGGCATCCGAATGTTCCGGACCAAAGTTCCATGCCTCCGCGTATGGCTTACCCACCTCGTGTAACTTCTCTGCGAGGCGAAGGTACCCGGCAAGCGGTTCCAGCACATGCTGCCAGGGGCGTATGGCCTTGGGATTGCGAATCCTGAGCACTTGCTTTGCGGCAAAAGCCCGCATGATGTCCGGAACCAGGCGGTCTTCCGCCCAGTCCCCGCCGCCGATCACATTACCGGCTCGAGCCGAGGCGATGGCAACCTTATGCCCGTGATCGTGGGCGAAATTGAAAAATGAATTCCGATAGGCGGCAACGACCAATTCCGCGCATGCCTTGCTGTTGCTGTAGGGGTCATAGCCGCCGAGTCGGTCCGTCTCTCGATAGGGCCAGACCCACTCCCTGTTTTCATAACATTTATCTGTAGTAATGACGACGACGGCGCGCACCGAATCGCAGGCTCGAACCGCGTCCAGAATATTGACCGTGCCCATGACGTTGGTGGAATAGGTGCCTGCGGGATCCTCGTATGACCTGCGCACCAGCGGTTGAGCTGCCATATGCAGGACGATCTCCGGGCGCGCATCACGGACTACCGCGAGAACGCGATCACGATCACGGATGTCGAGTATCTCAGAGCGCATGCAGGAAGCAATGCGTGCCTCGTGAAACAGGCTAGGATCGGTGGGCGGATCGAGCGCTATACCGCAGACCTCAGCTTCGAGCATCTGAAGCCAGAGAGATAACCAACTGCCCTTAAAGCCCGTATGCCCGGTGAGTAAAACTCGACGACCACGCCAGAAATTCATTCCCATACCTTCCAAGGAGCCTTGCCGCTTGCCCACAGGTCTTCGAGAACCTTTCGGTCATGAATGGTATCCATGGGCTGCCAGTATCCATTGTGCCTGAAGGCACAGACACGTCCCTCCTCAGCCAGCCTTTCGAGAGGCTCGCGCTCCCACATGGTCTCGTCACCCGCGATGTATTTCTCCACTTCAGGAGAGAGAACGAAAAATCCGCCGTTTACCCATCGCCCATCACCGGTGGGCTTTTCCCGAAAGCTGCGAACACATGCTTCAGAATCGATTTCAAGTGCGCCGAATTTTCCGGTCGGCTGCGTCGCGGTAAGGGTAACCAGCGCGCCATGACTACGGTGAAACGCAATGGATTCGGTAATATTCACGTTCGCAACGCCGTCTCCATAGGTGAAGCAGAAGGCCTCCTCGCCAGCCACATGACGCATGACCCGCTTCAGGCGACCACCTGTCATGGTCTCGGCCCCGGTATCCACCAGAGTCACGCGCCACGGTTCACAGGTATTATCGCGGAACTCGAGTTGATTTTTTGCCAGATCCACGGTTACATCGGAGGAGTACAGGAAGTAGTTGGCAAAGAAATCCTTGATAACGTGCCCCTTGTATCCAAGACAGACGACAAAGTCATTGATTCCGTGTGCAGAATAAATCTTCATGATGTGCCAGAGAATCGGTTTTCCCCCGATCTCAACCATTGGCTTTGGCCTAGCTGTAGTTTCTTCGCTCAGCCTGCTTCCGAGCCCACCCGCAAGAATGACTGCCTTCATTGGCATCTCTCTCCCCATCCTGCATAGAACTTTAGCAGGACCATTTATCCCTTCAATCGTTCATTTCTCCGAGCTGAATCTGCTTCAATTTTACCCTGACTGACCGTATGACTTCAGTCCTCATTCCATTTCAACTTCAGAATTTTGTTGAGAATATTCTGAACGTCGCAGGTTCCCCACACATCTTTATTCAGCTATGCTACGAGTGACACATTCCAGTCTGGTAAGCGTGCGGGATCGCTAAGGGGATAGTCGAAGGATTTGTCAACCTGGGAGCTGCATTTTTGCAGGGCAAACGCATTTGAAATTCACTTGAACCACGGTTGCTATTTGCCCGTGTAG
>DAHVOF010000133.1 GCA_027318945.1 Actinomycetota bacterium
GGGAAGGTGCTACTTTTCGGCTCGGAGGCGTTGGTTCATGAGGCTGAAAATCACGGGCTGAAAGTCCTACCGACGGAGCGCGGCCACGAGGCGGATGTGGTCCTCGTGGCGCGCACGCCGTCATTCGACTACAACGATATGACGGCTGGATTGCGAGCGCTGCGAGAAGGTGCCGGCTTCATAACTTCCAGCATGGCCAGGGCCATCCCATCAAAGGACGGGGTGGTTCCTGGGACTGGGGCCACTACGACTTCCATGGCGTTTGCTTCGAGAAGACGTGCGGTCACAGCTGGAAAGCCGAGCATGCTCGCTGCTCGAACATGCCTTCAGATCGCAGGCTTCGACCGGAAGGATACCGCATTCGTGGGCGATGATGTTGAGTTGGACATTGCCACGGCTAAGCGAGTCCAGTCCTTTTCGATCCTGGTGCTCAGCGGAGCTACCAGACCGGGCGACGTCGGCGGGATAAACCCGCGGCTGACGCCTGACCTAGTGGTGAATTCGGTGGCCGATATAGCACCGATGTTGTGGAGTTGAGTGCTCTAAGTGTCACATGATGCCGGGGGAGCCGCTTGAAAGGAGATCGTTTGGGTAGTCTTTTATGAGATGGCCGAAATTTAATTGAATTGACCGTCATTTCCGCAGAGCGGAGTGACGGGAAACGCACTACCAGTTGAACATTTGTTGCTATTCGACAAGAACGGTTTGTGGCCTGTTTGTTGGCAGTTTGCAGGCGTCGGGTTTTGGTTTGGCTCGATGGGCTCGCCTCGCAAGAAGATAGATAAGTGTTCATATTGCTGGTAGAAGGTCAGCTGGGGCCTTCCTGGGGTGCCTGTTACTGGTGTGAAGCGATGTGGCGTGCCCAAGGTTGGGCGTGTCAAAAAGGGGGGTGGACATGGCCACCGAGCAACAGAAGGTTGTGCATCGATTTAAAAGTCCGTTCGATGTCGAAACTGCCGCGGGCGGTGAGGGTTGGGAGCAGATGTACCCGTATTACTTCCGGTTCTCCGAAGAGAACCGAGAGTGGGAAGACGGGATGCTGTGGTATCAGGATGGCGTGCACCATCCTGAAGTTCTTTATCCGTTCGATACAATTACTCACGAGTGCTGGCGAACTGCGCTGGGCCAGTACAATTCGCGCATCTTTGCTATTCCGCCTGCTTACGGGATTGAGCAGCGGATTGTCAATGGCTACCTATATATAGCCGCTGTGCCCGTCTCCTCCGAACAGAGGATGCAGGAGAGGGTAGAGGTGTTCATGCGGCGAGCTGGCAACTACTACCAAAATTGGGATCAGCTTTTCGACCGCTGGAAGATCAAGATGACCGATCTGATCGAAAAGCTGGAGAAGCTGGAGATCCCGCATCTTCCTCGCCTTGAGTCCGATGACATCGTGATGGAGGCTCGGGGCATCAGCTCCGGTTGGCGGCTGGTTGAAGCGTATAACACCATAATAGAGAACATGTTCGAAGCATGGCAGTATCACTTTGAAATGCTGAACATAGGTTACGCTGCATTTCTCAACCTTTTCATGTTTTGCAAGCAGGCATTTCCTGGAATAAAGGACGACCTGATTGCCCAAATGGTTGCGGGTTCTGAGCTTCTGTTCTTCAGGCCCGACGATGAGCTCAAAAGACTTGCCCAGCTCGGTCTCGACCTCGGAATAGCCGACAAGCTCAGGTCGCCTCGTAAGCCGGAGGATATCCTTGCGGATCTCCGACATGATCCAGCCGCAGACAAGTGGGTCGAGTCCCTGGATGAGATTTGGCATCCGTGGTTCTATTTCTCAAACGGAGCCGGCTTTTACCATCATCATCGCTCGTGGATCGACGATCTGACGGTACCGTGGGCTGCGCTGACCGGATACATCGACAGGTTGGAAAAGGGTGAAAACCTGAGCCGTCCAAAGCAGGAGATTCTCGATCGGAGAGAGAGGCTTACTTCGGAGTATCGTGAGTTGCTGCCGACAGACGGAGACAGGCTCGCATTCGACGAGAATATCAACCTTGCGAGGTTGGTTGCTCCATATATCGAGGACCACAACTTCTACGTCGAACACTGGCACCACACGGTGTGGTGGAACAAGATTCGGGAGTTTGGAGACCGCCTAGTGGAGGGCGGATTCCTCGAAGACCGCGAAGACATGTTTTTCATGAATCGCTGGGAAATTGGCGAAGCCTTCGCGGATATGGTCGCTTCCTGGGCGTCTGGCGGACCTTCGGGTGGTCAGAAGATCTGGAAGAAAAAGGTAGCCGAGCGCAAGCAGATATTTAGCGCGCTCCATGAATGGGCTCCGCTTCCGGCACTTGGGCCTGTTCCTGAGGAGATAACTGAACCGTTCACGGTCATGCTTTGGGGCATCACTACCGAGCGTGTGCGGTCTTGGCTAGGTCTTGGCGCAGCGGTCGCTGAAAATGAGATCCAGGGCGTTCCTGCGTCGCCGGGAGTTGCCGAAGGTCGCGCGAGGGTCGTCCTCAGCTCGAATGAGATCAGCTTGATAGAACAGGGTGAGATTTTGATCTGCCCGATTACAGCTCCTTCTTGGGGGCCTGTGTTCTCCAAGGTACAAGCTGCCGTGTCCGACATTGGCGGCATGATGAGCCATGCGGCCATCGTTTCCCGCGAGTATGGGCTTCCCGCCGTGGTTGGCACCGGTACCGGAACAAGGCGGATAAAGACCGGTGACATGGTGCGCGTAGATGGAAACACCGGAATGGTGACAATCCTGCCAAAGCAGTAATGGTGGAGGAGAATAAGTTGGAATACATATTGCCGCTCGAGGATTGCCATTCCCACTTTGCCGAGATGGTCGGCGGGAAGGCAATGGGATTGGGATCGCTGCTTCGCCAGCAGCTTCCCGTTCCCCCAGGATTTGCGGTGAGCACGCATGCGTACCGTGAATTTGTAGAGACAACAGGCCTAGACCGTGAGATCGAGTCAACCCTCCGGCGTGCTACCACGCTGGAGGGCCAGCTAGAGGCGTCGGAAATGATACGGGGCCGTTTCGAGGAGTCGGAGCTTCAGGGGACGCTGTTCAAAGAGATAACGCAAGCCTACGAGCAGCTTGGACACGAGGGTTCGCTGCCGGTTGCAGTGCGGTCGAGCTCGGTAAGCGAAGATGCCGCCGAGGCTTCATTTGCTGGTGAGCACGACACTTACCTTTGGATTCGCGGTCCGGAAGCGGTGGCGAAAAATGTACTGCGCTGCTGGTCGAGCCTCTTTACGCCACAAGCGCTTTCATATTTTCACCAATTCAATCTTCGGCCGAATGAAACGGCGATGGGAGTTGTCGTGCAGTCAATGGTCGCTGCGGAAGCGGCTGGAGTGATGATAACCATTGATCCGTTGACAGGCGATCGATCCCAGATCTCAATCGAAGGTTCCTGCGGTCTTGGCATTTCAGTGGTTGGCGGCGAAGTGACTCCGGATCGGTATTTCGTTGACAAAGTAACCCTCGAACTGCGATCAAGGATGATTTCACCAAAAGGCATTGCATATCAATTTGATCCCGAGTTCGGTGACGTTCGCAGGGTTGAAATTCCTTTGGAGGAGCAGATGAGGCCGTGCATCTCTGATGAGGAGGTAATCGCGATCGCAAGGCTTGGCAAGCTCGTGGAGCGGACCCTTGGCACGGCACAGGACATCGAGTGGGCCATTGGGCCTGGCGAGTCCGGTGCCAGGGATATCCATCTCCTGCAAACGCGGCCGGAGACGATTTGGCGCAATAAGCAAGTTGCGCCAATATCGAGCCCCAGTTCGTCTGTGATGAGCCGGCTCGTTGGAAACATGAGCGTGCCGATGAGGATCGTTTAGCCGCAATTTCGTACGTGGTAAGTGGACATTAGGTGTTCCGTCGTGGTTTGAATGGATTTTGGTTGGCATGATCTGGTCTTCCAAAAGAACCAATGAACCCTTTAGAAAGTTTCCTCGTTTGCCTCCCTGCGCGTTCTTTTATAAGGGGGGCTCCAACTCCGCTAGGACTCGTGGGAGTCCTTTATGAGAGGAAGTGTTCGATGAGTATTACAGACAATGCGGGCGAGCTTGCGTCCGATGTCTCAGTCGCCGCCCCGGATACGCATGTAGAGATGGTTCGCGGTGCTCAGCCTATGGTTGGGATGCTGGGTCTCGTGATAGTGGTGGTGGTTTTCGCTCTGCTTAGCATCGTGTGGTCACCCCAAACATCTCTTGTGGTTCTGGGCCCTATCTCGACCTTCGCCCTTCCAGTTTTGGTGGTAAGCGCGGTCTGGTGGGCAGGTTGGCCGTTTGCAAAATTCGGGCGTGCGGTGTCAGGCTTGAGCCACACGATAATGATTGCTGTTCTAGGCGTGATTTTAACCGGGTTGGGTTTGCTTATTGCGGGCCATTTCAGCCTTCATGGGATCTTCTCGGCAAATGCCTCCGAGTTGAACAGCAAAGGAGTTTTGACGACGTTCCCGTTTACGGTTCCTCTTGCAGCAACCGTGTTCGTGACAATGCTTCAATTGACATTCGTTTCCAATAAGTGGCCCTTTCATAAGATGCGTGCTGCTTCCTCAGGCATTTCGGCATTTGTTTTCAGCTGGGTGGTGGGAACTGCGATCTATTTCCTGTTGACGAACTGGAATTCTGTGCCGGTACCGGCTCGCGCGGCTTTGGGCCTTCGAAACGGGATCGGCCCTATGAATGCCATCGATTTCACGGCGATGCTTCTTTGCATTGTGGTGTACCAAATGTCGTTCTTCGTCCTATTCAGGGGATGGCCCTTCGCTGGGCTGAAGAGTTCCGGGGCGCGGCTTGTGACTTCGCACCTGGCAACCATTGGTGGAGGATGGATGACGTTCTTCGTGCTGCTAGACGGATTCAAATGGCAGGATCCTGTGATCGTCGGTGTCTGCGGCTCTATAATCGCGTCCATATTTATTGTCGCCATGCTTTTTGAGACCTGGCCTTTCCAGGGTGAAGATGCCTCGGAAAACAGGTTTGGATCCCTCGTCATGGTCGCTGTCGTAACCTGTGTTCTGTACTTCCTGTTGAGGGCAATCGGTCACGCAACTGGAACTTGGACTCAGGCTCCCGTTGAGCTGTGGATTGGAGTCGGCGGCCTGAACTACATTG
>DAHVOF010000139.1 GCA_027318945.1 Actinomycetota bacterium
TTTAACGGCTATTCGCGTCCAAGTGGGGAGTGCTGCAGTTAGGGAGTCGCCGTAAACGACCTTAGTAAGATAACGATACTTCCCGGTCGCGGGGTCTTTACCGGCGGATACCTGAAGACGCCAGACTCCTGGACGAAGCTCTTTTTATGCTCGGTCACGAAACACTGTTATGTCATGTTCGTAATTCCTGCGACTCAGAACACCTAAAAATAGCCTCTGAACTGGTGGGCCGCCAGGGTCTCGATCCCTGCACCTTGAGATTAAAAGTCTCCTGCTCTGCCCGATGAGCTAGCGGCCCTGAAAATAAGACAAGACTAGATCATAACAAATCTAACGGGTGCCTCCGTATGTTGAGCAAAGAACGACACGATCCAACCTGTTGCGAAGTACCCGGGTAGGACAGCTCCCGGCATCCCAAACCCCCCCTACTTGCCAGCAAGTCAGATATTGCGTTTTGGCCGCATAACGAACTCCTTGGAAATAGGGCTTGAACACCTTCAGTGAATTTTCATTGGAGAGTCATTTAATGGTAGCAGTCTGACTTCACGACACTATCGGAGCAATTATTGGCTGTCTCAAACTGGGAAATTGCAAAAAGGTTTGTGGTCCCCGAAGATCCGCATCCGGCATCTCACGGGTCAAAGACACACGCCAATACGAAACTCACGGCGTTGACCGGCCTGTTGCTCTTTTGCCTACTGGCAGCTGAAGGAGTCACAATCCCGTTTATAGGAAAACTATTAAGCTTCCACGTCTTCATTGGATGGGTCCTGCTTCCTCCATTGCTCCTAAAGATAGCAAGCACATCGTACCGGTTTGTTATGTACTACACAGGAAACGCCAGATATACCAAGGCAGGACCTCCAAAACCTTTGCTTAGGATCCTGGGACCGCTAATTGTAATCTCCACGACTCTGCTGATGTGGTCCGGTATTGAACTCGTTCTACTAGGACCCAGCAGCCCCGATGCGAGAATTTGGGGCGCCATCCACAGGGCCACTTTCGTCTTTTGGTTCGGATTCATGACGATTCACGTGCTGGCTTACTTTATCAAGGCTGGTTCATTTGCGCTTCCGGAATTGAACCGCAAGCCAGGAGCTCACTCCATGCGCACCCCAGGAAGAACACTTCGTATCACCGCGGTAGCAGCTTCACTCGTAGCGGGGATTATCATTGCCGTTGCAGAGGCCCACCTGGCAACCCCGTGGGTTACCTTGCTCGGTCACCACCTAAAAATAGGCTAACACAGCAGCGCTATCGTTCTACTCATTAGAATGCAACTCCATGGAAAGCGAGGAAGTCTCACTATCTACATCTGATCTGGAACAGTTGAACGAGAAAGTCAGAAGACTGGAGTTGAAGCTAGCCAGCCTGCAGGCCATGGTCAAGAAGATCGACGCGGATGCATATGGTTTATGCGAGGCATGCGGTTCAGAGATCGACATAGAGACACTATCTTCAAACCCCGAAACAATATTTTGCGGTCAACATGCTCCGCAAGAGGGGCAGTCGCCTGAAGAGCCTGGCTCAAACCCGCTGTCAGCATGAGCGACGCCCGGAATACAAATCAGATCTTGAATCCGTCTCCTACTTGAGCCGGGAAAAGCTCGTCTAGCGTTAAATGGCGATGAGCTACTCCCTGTTCATATGACCACTTTGCAAACGCTTCCAGCGTCGCGCGATTCTCCTCGACGCCATAGGGAAAGTCGCCTCCACCAAAGGCATCTCTCGTCATGCTGAGTGCATCATCGATCCACAGCAAAGGAACCCTGCTAGCCGGTCCGGCCGGAGCTACGGCAAGGCGCGCCATGCTTCTCTTTCTGGACTCATCGAAAGCGGTGAAGAGATTCCTCGGCACCCAAGGGTGGGCTTCAACGGTCTCGCGACTGACGACCATCAGATGCATGATAGGAATGACGCCGGTTCTTTTCGCGTACTCCATTTCGATATCGCGCGTTTGAGGGAAAAGCCTTGCAATCCCCGGATCCTTCCTCTCAAAACTCGTAGGCGCGTGGGCGGATATTATGGCATCGATATCACCATGAAGTAGCATGTCATCGAGGTTGCGGCCGGGCACAGACGTAAGCTTTACACCGTCAGGCAATGCGAGAGGTACCTTTTCAGACCTTCCAGCTTGGTTCACACCGGCCTGAAACCATTCGACCGACCTAAGTGGCACTCCCCACTCGTGATTCATCAACGCCCGCGCGTAAATAGCGGCAGTCATTGCCCATTCGGGAACACCGATTCTTTTTCCTGCAAGCTCTTGAGGACCGCTTATCTCGCCGGATCTCACATAGAAAGCGGAGTGCCGAAACACCCTCGAAGGAAAGACAGGTAGACCTACCATTGAAGTGTCGCCACGCGAGAGAAGCGAAATGTACGTTGCCATCGACATCTCCGAGACTTCCCATTCACGGTACAGCTCGTACCGGTAGAAGATCTCCTCAACTTTGAAATCGAGGCACCTTAGCCTGATCCCTTCCGGCCGCACCTTGCCAGTGACTAGATCGGTCATATGATCGTAATGAGTCATAGCCACAGTCAGTTCGACGGGTTCCACAAAAAAGCTCCTGATTCCTCTATACCCCTAATTCCCGTCCCGCTCAGCCGGGCCATCGGTTATGCATATGAGCATGGCTCAGCCGACAGATTCTCGTAGCCTCTCCAATGAGGCCAGCTAACCGATGCAGGCCGGAGGCTGATCGAAGCCCACGACCTGCATTCACATGATTAGCTGACTTTCAACCCCAAAAGGCGGGAGACGTTTCCTGAGTAGATTGTCTCCTTCTCTTGTGTCGAAAGTCCGATCTCTTCCATATTCTTGATCGTCGCCCTAATGTAACCGGGCCCCTTTTCCGGATCGAAGGGTGAGTCCGAGGCAAACAAAACATGATCGGCGCCGTAAAAGTCAATGCTGCACCTGAGAGCGTGAGCTGCACCGAACATTGCCGTATCGGCATACATCATCTTGAAGTACTCTATCGGGCGCTTCGACAACGGATAGTGCTCCACGTCGGCCTTCTGATCCTCGGGCGTGCGTGCGCCCAGCTGGTCCCATCCGGGCCCGACGCGACCCGCGAAGTGCGGGATCATTGAACCACCATGGTGTATCAGAAGCTTTAGCTCAGGATACCTCTCGAGTATTCCGCTGAAAACTATCCTCGCCTGAAAGACCGACAAGTCGTACTCCCATCCAAGGGTCCACCAGATCTCATAGAGCGAGCGTGTCTCCGTGGGGTAGTCAGCCCAACTCGAGTTTCGCGCCGGATGTACCTGTATTATCCCTCCGCTTTTGGCGGCGTTCGCCCAAAAAGGCTCGAACTCCTCTAAGTCCATCGGCTTGCTGTGCACATGCGTATAGACCTGGGCTCCCAAAGCGCCGAGCTGGCTCACTGCATAGTCGTACTCTTCGATCCCAGCTTCGGGATCATCAAGTGGGGCAGCGGCAAAGAAGCCCGCAAAACGGTCTGGATGGTCAGCGACCAACTCTGCGAGAGTCTCATTCGCCAGCCGCGCCATCTCCCTTGATAGGGCAGGGGATCCAAGATCCTCTACCGGAGGAGCGGCCAAATTAACTATCTGGCGATAGTCCCCGAACTCGTCCATCTGCCGAAAGCGTATGTCGAGGTCGACCATCGAGGGTATGTTCGAGACCCTCTTCCTAAGATTTGCGGCCTCTTTTGTCTCTCCGAGTTCGAAGAAACGATCGTAGTACTTGCGAGGCATGATATGGCAGAATGCATCGATTTTCATAATGTCTCTTTCGGTCCAGTAAACACACCCACCAGT
>DAHVOF010000250.1 GCA_027318945.1 Actinomycetota bacterium
TTAATTGCCTCGACGCGCATTCCTATGACGCGTTCCAACGGCGGGCCGATAAGGGGGAGCTTTTCATGTTTTGTCGCAAGAACGGCAATTTTTCCCGAATACGGATGAGCTGAAGGACCGCTTTTGAAGTTCTTCGTTCCACACATTTTGACCCTGGTTCCTTCGCTTCTCCAGACGGTAGCGAGACCGTCCGTTTTGACTTATGGAGGTTTTAGCATATAGGTTGTACGCATATCAATTCACGTATCACACTACGTATATCTATTCAGGTATTGCCTGTCAGTGCCCGAAGGACCGAGTTCAGGGAGGAGATACGCGTATGTTAAGTGGCAAGCGAATACTGGTCAGTGGGGTTGCGACGGGCGAAAGTATTGCAGCGGCGGTAGCGGAAAAGGCTCTTTCACTGGGTGCTGAAATTATCGTCGCAGCTTATCCTCGGCATGCGGCGACGGCGGAGGAAACGGTTCGGAGCTTCTCCGGTCTATCTGAAGTGCCGGTGCTCCCTTTGGACGCAACGAGTGAGAGCGATCTTTTACGCCTGGAGACCGAGATCCAAGAGCGATGGGGATACCTTGATGGTGCATTGCACGCGATTGCTTTTGCTCCGCAAGCAGCGCTGGATGCGATAATGGGCGTTCCTTCATCAGATGTGGAAATGGCGATTCGCTCGAGCGTCTGGACGTATTCGGCCTTTGGACGGCTCTTGTATAACTTGGCGCCATCCTCCGGAGCTAGTTTGGTCGGACTTGACTTTGACAGCAGCAAAGTATGGCCTGTTTACAACTGGATGGGGCCATGCAAAGCAGCATTGCGCTCACTAAACGGTTATCTGGCTCGCGATCTGGGTGAAAAACGCATTCGAGCGAACTTGGTCGCGGCCGGTCCCATCCACACACGGGCAAGCTCAGGCATACCCAGCTTTAACGTATTGGTAGACGCATGGAATTGCCAGTCGGTGCTGAACTGGGATCCAACGGACACCCATGCGGTTGCTGACTCGGTGTGTTTTTTGCTCTCAGACTTTGCCCAATCGATATCCGGCGAAGTCTTGCATGTGGATGGCGGAGTCCATGCAATGGCTACGCATTTGCGTGAATTGCCTGGAAGTTAATCACGATTAGTAATACGAAGCAAAATACGTGTATTGTAAATCGCATGATAACTCAATTTGCCTCACCTATTCCCTCTCTGGGTCCGCCGACGTTTCTGGGCTCGCGATTGCGGACAGTAGGTTTCGATGTATGGTCAACTGCTTATCCAGGACATTCAGTAGACCTGGCTGATCTATTCCATGTGGTTGCCGACAGCTATTTTCGGCTTCACGCTATTCATCCTGAGCGCGGTGTGGAGGATTGCGAGAACGACGGAACCATTCGCCTTCGCTTCATGGTAAGAGACGATGAGACTCACGCCACCGATGCAGCCATCGTCGAGACTCTGAGCGATCTCTCTCAATATCTCTTGTGGTCTCGAGTCAACAAACTGCTTGAGATTGACGGCATCCCAACTTATGTACCACTACCAAAGATGGAACGGAGGTAATTACCATCATGACGAGTACCCGGACACCAATAACTGTCGCCTACGGAGATGGTATTGGACCAGAGATAATGGCAGCTACCTTGCAGATTTTAGAAGCTGCCGGAGCTGCTCTTGATATTGAAACAATTGAAATCGGCGAAGCCGTCTACAAAAGGGGCATATCGGCAGGTATCGAGCCGTCAGCTTGGGAGTCGCTTCGCAGGACCAAGGTATTCTTGAAGGCTCCGATTACCACCCCTGAAGGGGGAGGATTCAAAAGCCTCAATGTGACCGTCAGGAAAACATTCGGCCTCTTTGCGAACATTCGACCGTGCCAAGCGTATGCCCCCTTTGTTTCCACGCAGCATCCGACAATGGATGTCGTGATCATCCGGGAGAATGAAGAAGACCTGTACGGCGGCATTGAACACCGTCAAACTGAAGATGTGGTCCAATGTCTGAAGTTGATAACCCGGCCCGGAACTGAGCGCATCGTACGTTATGGGTTTGAATATGCGCGCCGCTACGGCAGGCACAAGGTTTCGTGCTTTACCAAAGACAACATAATGAAATTGACGGACGGGCTTTTCCATGAGGTTTTTGATGAAGTAGCGAGTGAGTATCCTGATCTCGAGTCGGAGCACTGGATCGTTGATATTGGAGCGGCAAAGCTGGCAGATACGCCAGAGAATTTCGATGTAGTTGTGCTTCCTAATCTTTACGGGGACATTTTGTCCGACGTAGCTGCCCAGATCGCGGGTTCGGTGGGTCTGGCCGGTAGCGCCAATATAGGCCAAGAGGTTGCCATGTTCGAGGCAATACACGGGTCCGCCCCCCGTCGGGCCGGTCAGGATTTGGCAAACCCTTCAGGATTACTGCTCGGCGCAGTTCAGATGATGGTTCACATTGGACAGGGGGATGTGGCCACGAAGGTGCATAATGCGTGGTTGCGCACGATAGAGGAAGGGATCCACACTTATGACATCTTTACACCTGGCCACTCTCGCGAGAAAGTCGGTACAAGCGGCTTTGCCGACGCAGTAGTAGCTCGGTTGGGAGAGATTCCAGAGATTTTGCCAGCAGTCAGCTACCCTATCAGCAGTGAACCTATCCGCATTGAATTGAGTCCTCGGCACCAATCGCGGAAGAGTCAGGCCGGGATTGACGTGTTCGTGGAATGGGACCCAAACGATGTCGAATCGCTCGCTAAAGGCCTCGAGGAATGCGCTGGCCCCGATTTTCGACTATTGATGATTACGAATCGAGGTCAAAAGGTTTACCCAGGGGGTGCTCCGGAGACCTTCTGCGTTGATCACTGGAGATGCCGATTTGAAGGAAATGATTCTGACATCGTCACTACTTCCGAATTGGTGTCACTACTTGGCAAATTGGATAGGGCGGGAATCCCATTTATCAAGACCGAAGGATTGTTCCGTTTCGATGGCAAACCAGGCTACTCGCTTGGTCAAGGCCAGTAGCTGTCGAGACGCGCCGGGATGGACCGCGAGAAGCATGACCTGAAAAAGATTGCTTGAAGGTGTTTGACTTGCCGTGGTTGGAACGCCTGTCAGAAGTAAGCAGACAGGCGTTCCAAAAAATCATTTCATAAGCACCAGGATGGCCATGTCGTGTGAGGTACTTGAAGCTCGCGACTATTTCAGTTGAACGAGGTCGAAGATCCAGTACAAATTCGACACAACTGCGTGTGGTGGTTTCATGGCACAGCCGGCAACTCTTTCGATTGGCTATCGTTGCACGATGGCAGCAGAACCTCGCTGGAGATGAAGGTGAGAAATAATGTCAGGAAATAGCGACCAAAATCGCCGCATTTCTGTTCAACTTGGAGAGCCAGATTCGACTAGAGCCGCGGTGATTGTCGGTGATAATGAGCTGTCTAATATGACGCGTCAGGCCGCAATTGATTACGGAGTGCACCTTGACGTCATAGATACGCGTTCAGTTAGCCCCGCTTCTTCTCAAACGGCCGGCTATTGCAGCACTCGGCCCGACGTCGCCGATCTTGGTCAGAAGCGAGTGCTCACATTTGCGACAGATCAAATTTCCGGTTATCAAATGCGCGACTTTGAGTTGGGAAGTGACATAATGCGCCCCGGACCGCATGCGCTCAACTTTTCACGGGATCTGCTGTATCTTCGAGAAGCGCTTTGCAGTCTTGGCGATCTCAGTATCGCCACCCCAAAGTTTTCTACCGCAACGTCTGCCACAGATGTTGACATATTTGCCCAGCAGCACGGTTGGCCAGTAGTCCTCAAGTCCCGTTGGACTGAGAACGACAATCGCAAAGTCCAGATCATCATGTCACGTCGGGCCGCAGATCGATTTTTAGGGTCAAACCGCTGGCCCACGGTTGCTTTTGAGACCAGAAATCAACGTGGCTACTGGCTTGTAGAAGAATTTATTGAACCCGCGAATGAATTTGTAGTGCTGATTGCAAGGCGACCATCGGGATACTGGATTTCATACCCGCCAATAGAAATTGGGCGGCAAGGGGGAATTGCTTTTGAGACTTCAATGCCCGCAAATCTGCCCGAAAGAGTAGTTGAGGAAGCCACGCAGCTCGGGGCATCACTGCTCTCAGGAATCGACGCGACAGGAATTGCGGCCTTAAGGTTCTTATGGACTACGGACAAACGATTGTTGTTGGACCAAATTTCATTGCGCCCACACATCTTTGGAAACCTAACGCTAGAAGGCTGCCAAACCTCTCAGTTTCACCAGCACATTCGTGCGATATTCGACTGGCCCCTAGGTTCGAGCACATTACGAAATTCTGCGGCAGCGCTGCAGTTGATCGGCAAGCCCGAGAACGAGAATTTCCACGGCAACCTAGCTAGCGTTATGAGCATCCCGAACACCTTTTTGCATTTGTATTCCTGTCAATGGCAGATCGGTCAACCCTTTGGTCATGTTAGCGCGCTCGGAGTTACCGCAGACGAGGCCCTCTCCAGGGTTCGTGAAGCAGCGATACGACTTTGCGAATCATGACCCGGCTCGCGAATTGCCTTTGACTATGCCGCAGTGCAAGTTATTCGGCCGTCTCTTCCCCTGCTCTAGCTCTAACTATCCAACTTATTTGAGAGGTGCGAAGCCAGGCTGCCGGTTTGAAGATGAGTTCAGGTCGATTTTGTTTTCTCGATGCGATACTTCAAGAAAAGGGAGGTAGCGCGAGGCAGTTGGCGCATCGACAGGTCTTGGCGATGTCGGCGAATGTCCGCTCTGACCAGCCCAGGTTCCTTCGGTGCCTGAGTTTCACCCGTTTGTCTCTGAAGATTTGCAATACAGCCGAGCGCATATGCGGAGAGTCTTCGATATCGTTAAAATTCCAAAGCAGCTAGCTTAGGGAAGCTGTCCTGTACCGCGGCCTAGATGGAGTCGATCGCCGGATTCTCCGGGAAGTGGCGTTCGTATGGCGCCTCTCTTGCGATTGGCTGATTGTTGCCTCGACAGGCTAGGCGCGGATTGTCCTGTGTGATATGCACAACAATTATTTATGAACAGCATTTCACATGTTTGCGGCGAGGGCTAAAATTCGTGCATGGAAGAGAGAGAAGTATCACGCGCGCCATGGACTTTTCTATCCAATCACGGACATGTTCTGGTTTGCATTGCGAACGATCCCGGGATTCGGACGCGCGACATTTCAGATCAAGTTGGAATCACTGAACGTGCTACCCAGTCGATCATTGCCGACCTCGTCGATGCTGGTTACGTAAAGCGGACGAAGATTGGTCGCCGCAATCATTACGGGATTGTGAAGGATCTTCCTCTCCGCCACGCAGTGGAGCGGCCGAACCGCGTCGGAGATCTTTTGGAGCTGGTTTCAAAAGTTGGAGCTCTCCCGAGTTGAGGACTACCAGACTCTGGCTGTAACCGTCTCGTTGAATTGGCCCTGCTCCCAAATCTATTGCCCTTATTCAAAGCTGTACATCA
>DAHVOF010000252.1 GCA_027318945.1 Actinomycetota bacterium
TTCGCAAAGGTGGATATTTGCGTGAACAACGCAGGAGTGAGCGATCCGGCACCCGCCGAAAAGGAGTCTCCTGAAAGATTGAGAGCCATCATGGCTCTGAATCTTGAGAGCGTTTTCGTTATGTCGCAGCTCGTCGGTCGCGTGATGCTGGAAGCTGGCCAAGGCTCGATAGTCAACATTTCTTCGATCGCCGGCCTCCTCGCCTCGGGCCAGATACCCCAGGCTTCGTATGCTGCCTCAAAAGCCGCTGTCGTAAACCTGACGCGCGAACTTGCAGCTCAGTGGGCCCGCAAGGGCGTGCGAGTGAATTCGATTGCGCCTGGCTGGTTTCCCTCGGAGCTGACTCACGACATGTTCGAGGATTCGCGGGGGCAGGAGTTTATACGCAAAAGGTGTCCTATGGGTAGAACTGGGGAACTTACGGAACTTGACGGTCCACTCTTGCTATTGGCTTCAGGGGCGGGAAGTTATATAACCGGCGAAACCATTGTCGTCGACGGCGGGTGGACGATCATCTAAATGTGAGTGACGTGGCCTGCACCGTTCAAGCAACTAGAAGGTCAGGATGATCTTGCCGAGTTTGCCGGGCGCGGCGAATGCTTCGTAAGCTTTTTTCACCTGCGCAAGGTCGAATGTGGCCGCAACTGTCACCGGGGCATGACCGGCGTCGACCAGAGGAATGACGTGACGGATCATTTGTTTTGAAAGTTCCGCTTTTGCCGCCGTGTCCCTGGCCCGAAGAGTTGAACCGTGGATGCGTCCCCTTTTTCCCATCAAGACCCTGAGGTCGATCTCGCTCCTGGCCCCGGCTCCTACACCGATTATGGAGATTCTGCCACCGCTCGCGAGCATCTGGAGGTCTGATTCGAGGTTTGGCGCTCCAACTAGCTCTAAGATTACGTCGTAAGGGCCGTTGTTTTCTGCTTCCGAGGGAAGCAGTGGTTGAGCGCCCAAGCGACGAAGCGTATCATGGTGCTCGGGATGTCTCGCCGAGGCGAATACTCGCGCATTCATTGCCGCACCCAATGCAATGGCGCTTAGTCCGACTCCGCCCGCAGAACCGTTTATAAGCAGTTTTTCAGACAGGCGAAGCTCGGCCTGTCCTGCCAGGGCGTCGTAAGCGGTGAAATATGTTTCGCAGAATCCCCCAGCCAAAACAAGGTCAAGTGAATCCGGGACGTGGAGGGCGTTTGAGTAGTGGATCTTGCAAAGCTCCGCTTGTGCGGCTCCCCCAACTAGGCCCATCACCGCGTCTCCCACCTTGAAGCCCGTGGTTTGATCACCGGTTTGCTTGACGATTCCGGAAAACTCCAATCCAGGTATGTCCTGTGGGATGCCCGGAGGGGCGGGGTAGTATCCATTCTTTTGGAGGAGATCGGCAGCATTTAGGCCGGCGGCTGTCACTTCGATCAGGAGTTCTTCCGAACCACAAACTGGATCTGAAACCTCGACCACATCGATATCTTTGTCAGCGATGACCGCAGCTTTCACGACTTACCTCCGAACTGCTCCTGCCGAGGTAGTTTAGCCATCAAAGCGACGACGCGTTGTTGTCCTATACCCGTCCGGCGGCAACAGGGACTCCGGCCCAGTATATTCCTGAAATCTCTACCGGCGCAGCTTCATTGAGCGCCTGGATCACCAGGCCGCCACCTATGTAAATCGCGACGTGGCTGATCGGGGAGTAATAGAACACAAGGTCACCTGGTTGAAGTCCAGACAGAGAGACATGCGTGCTGTCGCCGTATTGCGCGGCAGCTGAGTGTGGAAGATATATGCCCGCTTTCGCGAATATGTAGGCAGTAAGCCCAGAGCAGTCAAATGCGTTCGGGCCTGCACCGCCAAAAACGTAGGGCTTGCCAATCTCCTGGTGAGCCCAAGAGATTGCGATCGATGACTGCCCACCAGTAATTGCTGGCGCAAAGCCGCCGCCGGACGCCGAGGGAGGTTGAACCAGGTTGGAGGCTGGAGCATCGAAGATGATTTGCCGGGCTCTTGCCGCAGCTTGCTGGGCAAGATATGCCTCTTGCTGGGCCACGAGGTTAGAAATTGTGGCGTTTACAGAGTTTAATTGCGATTTTTCTTGGTTCATCGCGGACTGAGCTGCGCTCTTGGCAGCTCCAGCCTGATTGAATATCGTCGTGGCCTGTGTCTGGAGAGTTTTCAAGGCCGCTTTTTGCTGATCAAGAGATTGAGTGGCGGACTGGTAAGACGCAACAAGATCTGTCTGGGAGTTTGTGACGATATTCAGGTACTCTTGCCGGACGGATTCCTCGGTCAGATTCTCTGTGAGGATGGCGGAAAGGTTGGGTAAGTTGCCCCCGTTGACGTAGGTGTTGATGGCTTCTTGAGCCAGCATTGATTTTATATAGGTTATCTTGGCCTCGGTCTGCGCTATCTGGGCCTGCGCGGTGCCGACCTGCTGGTTGACCTGCGTGAGGGATATCTGCGCTTGATCGTATTTTTCCGAAAGCTGTGCGACCTGGCTGCTGAGAGCGTTTAACCGCGCTGCTATTGCGGTCGCCTGCGCTTTCGCGTTGGCGAGTGTTTCTCCACTAGCTCTGCTGCCGCCTGGGAGCAGCAATGCCATGATGGTGGTTAATGCCATCACTGTTGCCAACATGACTTTTCTTTTTGGTGAAGTTGACTTCACCTTTGAGATAGCCCAAAGTGGTTTCACGACGTTGAAGACTTTACTCCTCTTATGGCGTCTTGCGCAGAATATTCTAGGATAATTTGGCGGCTGGAGACAAAACCGCTGGAAGAGGCGTTGCAATGTTAGCAACTATGTCTAGGTGACAAGTGGCTGAGCTTTTACGGTAGTGAAAATCGATTAGCTAGCTGCAGCATTTTTGGCTAGTTTTTAGGTGTTGGCTTGAGGATTATTGAGAGGTGAGATAACCGATGTCTCAGGAAGTAGAGTTTCGCATTGAACACGACTCCATGGGCGAGGTACGCGTTCCGAAAATGGCCAAATGGCAGGCACAAACTCAGCGGGCGGTGGAGAACTTCCCTATATCGGGACTTCGAATCAGTCGTTCTTTGATCTGGGCGCTCGCAACCATCAAAGGAGCTGCGGCTAGGCAGAACGCAAAGCTGGGAATTGTCGAAAGCAGGGTGGCAGACTCCATCTACCAGGCGTCGATCGCAGTTGCACGAGGTGACTACGACGATCACTTTCCTGTGGATGTTTATCAGACGGGTTCTGGGACATCCTCAAACATGAATATGAATGAAGTGCTTTCGACGCTTGCTACGGAGGCGCTCGGGCAGACAGTCAGACCAAACGACGACACCAATGCTTCTCAGTCCTCAAATGACATATTTCCCTCTGCTATTCACGTTGCCACAGCGTACCTTCTCAAGGAATCGCTGATTCCTGCACTGACAAAGCTATCCGAGGCTTTGGGTAGCAAAAGCGCTGAATTTCACGACGTGGTCAAGTCTGGCCGAACGCACCTTATGGATGCTACGCCGGTCACTCTTGGCCAGGAGTTTTCGGGATACGCTTCTCAAGTTAGATATGGCGTGGAGCGGATCAATTCGATTCTTGCCCGCGTGGGAGAGCTGCCGATCGGCGGAACTGCAGTTGGTACCGGAATAAATGCCCCGGTCGAATTTGCTCGCGGCACGATCGAGCTTCTTGCAGCTGAGACTGGCCTTCCGCTGTCGGAGGCCAGAGACCACTTCGAAGCTCAGAGCGCGAGAGATGCGCTAGTTGAAGCGTCGGGCGTGATGCGCACCATAGCAGTGTCGCTTTACAAGATTGCAAATGACCTGAGATGGATGTCTTCCGGGCCTCGCTGCGGTCTTGGCGAGATTCATCTGCCTGATCTGCAGCCGGGATCTTCGATCATGCCGGGCAAAGTGAATCCAGTCGTTCCGGAAGCCGTTTGCCAGGTTGTTGCCCAGGTCATTGGCAATGACGCTGCCGTGGGTTTTGGGGGTTCTGCCGGTAACCTCGAACTCAATGTGATGCTTCCAGTAATCGCAAGGAATCTGATCGAGTCCATATCACTTCTGTCGTCTGTTTCGACCGCGCTTGCCGACAAGTGTGTTCTGGGGATTGAGGCTGACAGAGAGCGATGCTTGAGCTACGCCCTATCGAGTCCCTCCATCGGTACTGCGCTGAATCCTTATATCGGTTATGAGGCTGCGGCTAAGGTTATAAAGAAGTCCCTTAAAGAGCAGAAGGATTTGAGGTCGGTAGTCCTTGAGGAAGGCCTGCTTACCCCAGAAGAGGTCGATAAGGCGCTCGACGTCATGGCGATGACGAAGGGCGGGATTTTGAAGTAGCTCCCGAGGTTCTTCGTCGCCTCGAAGGGAGTCGGTCCGTGGTATGTTCAAGTTATGAACCCGCTGGAGCGTCTCCGTTATATTTCGCGCATCGAGGGAGCGGATCCGGTCGATCTTGCACTGGACGCCGTATATGTGATTGCCGAGTTAGCAAATGACAGGTCGGTGCTGGTTTCTGCCTTGCGCAGGCTTCTCGATCGCCAACCCAGCTATGGCATTCTTTGGATGGTCGCGGCCCGTATCGCGGGTTCGGTATTTCCAGAGGACGAGGCATGGACCTTAATTGGCGAGCTGTCAATGCCACGGAGTTCTTCACCCAAGTTGGAGCCTCCTTGTCTTGTGGTCGAAAGAAGCGGGCGGATGACAATAGTGGATAGATCTCGCGATTCGGTAAAGCTTGGCAACAGGTTGGATCAAGCGGCAGAGTTTTTAGCTGCCGATCCAGCTGCCGCACTGGTGGTAGAGAGCGATCTGGCATCGACGCAGTTTGCCTTGCTGCCTGGCAATGGCGTTGAACTTATGGAGCATTCATCGCTAAGAGCGTCTCGGCTACTTATCGTTAACGTGAGCGATCTTGCAGTAGTTTCGCCGGACGTCAGGGAATCGCTTGAACTTCGCCTAGTAGCTCTCGGAAGGCAGCCGTCGAAGGAAATTGTAAGCTTGGGCAACTCGCATAGGGTGCGGTATCAGGGAAACTTGCTGGCCCCGCAGGCGGCAAGCTATCTCGCGGACTGGAGGGTTCCTCAGGAGCTGTTGCACTCTGCGGGTCCCATGCTCGGCTGATTTGGGGGGAAGCTCTTATCCCATTTCGGTAAGGGCGTTAGATCGAAGATTTGTCTTTCTTCTGCCGTTGCAAACCCAGGATTGATAGGGTAGCTTGTCGTTCATGGGACAAATTATTGAATTTCCGAGCAATGGAGCTTCGGCAACAGGATATTTAGCTTCGCCAGTAGAGAAGGTTGCTCCTGGAGTAGTGGTGATTCAGGAGTGGTGGGGACTGGTCGACCACGTCAAAGATGTTTGCGACAGGTTTGCGGCCAATGGCTTTTATGCGCTGGCTCCGGATCTGTATCACGGCCAAGTCGCGTCGGAGCCCGATGGGGCAATGAAGGCGATGATGGCGATGGAACTGTCTACGGCAGCGAAGGACATGAGCGGCGCTGTCACGGAGCTTGTCAAGAGAAGCGGCGGATCGAGTGTCGGCGTAGTTGGATTCTGCATGGGTGGCGCGCTAGCGCTGGTTCTTGCCGCAGATAGGGGAGATGCCGTCTCAGCGGTTGCCCCGTTTTATGGGGTGGTTTCCTGGCCTAGCCCGGGACCGGATTTCGAGACGATGTCAGCTGCCGTACAGGGGCATTATGCCGAACATGACGACTCTGCGTCACCCGAGGCCTCCAGAGCGCTGGAGGAAAGACTCAAGGCGATGGGCAAGGATGTAGAGTTCTTCATATATCCCGGGACTCACCACGCATTTTTTAATGACACCAGG
Organism: Actinomycetota bacterium; assembly: GCA_027318945.1. Taxonomy (GTDB): domain Bacteria; phylum Actinomycetota; class Acidimicrobiia; order Acidimicrobiales; family Acidimicrobiaceae; genus SCQM01. The sequence goes on from DAHVOF010000252.1 coordinate 5,786, forward strand.
CCTGAGGTCTACGATGCTCATTCTGCCAAGCAGGCTTGGGACAGGCTGATACCTTTTTTCAGGGAGCACATTAACTAACTCAGGCTCGATGGTCGCGAAGGCCTGGAAGGACAGTTGATATACGTGCGAACTTTGGTAGAGAGGTACCTGCTTCTCGGACTTGAGTTCAATAAGCATATTGATGGTTTTGTGGACGCTTATTATGGGCCCGAGGATCTTAGAGCCGAGGTGTCAAGGTCTGCGAAAGTCGAACCCAAGCAGCTTGCCGAGTCAGCCCGGGAACTTATAGCCGCGATCGACTCAAATGAGCCACTCGATGACACCGCTGGCAGCAAACGGGATGCGCGACGGGCCTCATGGCTTCGGGCGCAAATAGTCGGGCTACACACTACGGCGCAGAGGCTCGCTGGGGTCCCATTGGATTACCGCACTGAAGTGGAACTTTGTTACGGGGTACGTCCGCGGCGGGTTTCTCGAGAGGAGATAGACGAGGCACTCGAGGTGCTGGAGCGCGTCATTCCAGGCCATGGCGATCTTAGGGGCCGTCTCAGTACGTATCGGGAGTCATTCGCAGTTAGCGCGGGAAAGCTGCAATCGATACTCGCTGACTTGAAGGAGCTTTTCAGAAGCCGAACTTTGGAGCTTTTCGGACTACCCGCAGGTGAGAACATTGAATTCGAAGTGGTCACATCGAAGCCCTGGTCAGGATTCAACTATTATCTTGGAAATCTCACCTCGAGAGTCGCAATCAATGCTGATCTGCCTATTTTGTCCACTTCTCTCCCTCATCTGATCGCGCACGAAGCCTATCCGGGCCACCATAGCGAACACGTTCGCAAAGAGGTGAACCTTTACCGTAAGTTGGGCCAGATGGAGGAGTCGATTTTTCTAGTTGGCACCCCTCAATGCCTGGTAGCTGAAGGATTAGCGGATTTCGGGCTTGAAATGCTGTTCGGAGGAGAGGAGTTCAGCGTTATTGCTGAACTGATGTCGAAGCGCGGTGTCAGTTACCCGGATCAAGAGCTTCGAGAGGCGCGGTCATCCTTTGAAACGCTGTCGAACGTGCGTGCCAATGCCGCTTGGGATCTTCACGAGGATGGGTTGCCTCCAGAGCAAGTGGTCATGACTCTAGAGCGGGCCGCATTACTTTCGCGCCCAAGGGCGGAAAAGGTCGTCGAGTTCCTTGTCGATTCGACGTGGCGCGCCTACGTAACGTGTTACGTGGAGGGCTACCAGCTTGTACGATCGTGGGTGGGCATGCCTTCGGCAGTTTCAGAGCAAGATCGAATTGCTCGGTTCAAACGATTGATTTCTGAGCAGATGACTCCCACTGACCTGGTTTGACTAAACGGAGCGCGAACCTCCCAGTAGCTGGACTGGGAAAATTCGGGAATCTTCACTATAATTTCTCAAATGTCCGAACGTAGCCGATACTTACCGCGCCGATCTTGCCTATCGGTGCCGGGGTCTTCCCAAAGATTTTTGGAAAAGGCTCCAACCATCAATGCAGACATGTCGTTCCTCGATCTTGAAGATTCGGTGGCTCCACTTGAGAAGCCTGCCGCAAGAGCCAGAGTGGTGCAGGCTATCAGGGAGCTCGAATGGGATGACAGGGTCCTGTGTGTTCGCGTGAATGCATGGGATACTCGCTGGACCTACGAGGATGTGATCGAGGTCGTTGGCAACGCTGGAGAGCGACTCGACGAGATCATGTTGCCCAAGGTCCAAAGCGCATCTGACGTCATCGCGCTGGATCTTCTCTTGACACAGGTCGAGATAAATGCAGGGCTTCCAAGGGGCCACATCGGCATAGAAGCCCAGATCGAATCCACCAAGGGCCTTATCAATGTGGAGGAGATTTGCGCAGCTTCTCCTCGTCTGGAGACTATCGTTTTTGGCCCAGCCGATTTCGCGGCGTCCATGGAGATGCCGGTACTTACGGGTGGCGTCCAGATCAGCGATTATCCAGGCGACCATTTCCACTACGTGTTCTCCAAGATATTGATGGCAGGTCGTGCAAATGGCCTCCAGGTCATTGATGGACCATTTTTGAAAATTCGCGATATCGACGCCCTAAGGGACTACTGCAATCGTACCGTCACGCTTGGATATGACGGAAAGTGGGCGCTTCATCCAGATCAGGTAACCTTGATAAACGAGGTGTACTCGCCTTCGCAAGCTCAGTATGACAGAGCGATGGATATCCTTGACGCTTACAAAGCTGCAACCGAGGTTGACCTTATGGGTGCCGTGATGTTCGGCGATGAGATGATTGACGAGGCGAGCCGAAAAATGGCGACAAAATTTATTGCCAGAGGTCAACGCGCCGGGATGACGAGATCCTCCAAGTGAATTCGACGCGCTCCTGAGCGGTGGAACTCGCCTCGTTAGAGCGGGAAAGCGCCTGGGAGCGCGATCATAGGACCAGAGATAAGACAACCGCGGCAATTCCGGCACCGAAAACGCCGAGATATATTGGTTCGATACTTCCGACGGATGCGGCTGCGACAGCCGACAAGACGACTTCGGAGGCGTTTGAATTGTGAGCCAGCAATACGTGAGGGATCACCCACAGTGCTGCGACCTCAAGTACTGACATTCCAATGAATCCGAATCCAATTTTTCTGAGCGTTTTGGATCGCTTCGCCGAGATTGCGATAGCTCCGACCAACAGAGCCAGTCCTCCAGCGAACGAATAACGAATCGATTTGATGATCCAGGGATAATACTTGCCAATAGAAGGGATAGAACTGCTCGATATGTCATAGCTGAAAGGGATCTTATCGATTTCCTGTTGGAGGGTTGGATTGCTGGGAGCAATTGTTTGTGCCACTGCCTTTGACAGTGCCGGGCCGCCAATTACTATTGGCTGTTTGCTCACGCCGACGAAATGTTGCTGAATCTGCTGCGCAACATCAGCGACTTCGCTAATCACGCTGGGTTGGGTGAGGGCTTGCGCCACTGCGGAATGGAGCTGACTGGTGGGGATGTGTGCAAGGTCAGGATATTTGTCCTGCACTGAGCGCACGATGATGTCGCTCAGTGCAGATCTGACGGTGGGGTTTTTAAGTGCCACGACCGTGTAACTGGGCACTTTGGAGGTTGTAAGCACGCTTTGACGCATCACGGCGGCTGTAAGGCAGACCAATGCAAGTATCAGGCCAAAGGCCAAGAGAACCCCGGCAACGCGCTGCCTTATGAAGTTCAATGCAAGCTCCCCCGTGCCCTCAACCAAGAATGGGATTGGTAATGGCTAGCATAACCTGGGAAAGCACGATCTCTCCCTGAAATTGGTGCTGCCGTAAGATCGATGTCAGCTATTCACCAGCTTACGAGCGATGACCTTTAGCGACAGGGTTTCGTCCGCTCCTTCGAAAATCGAGAGTACCCGGGCATCCACAAAGTATCTGCTCACTGAAAATTCCTCAGCGTATCCCATACCTCCGTGGATCTGCATTGCCTCGCGAGTGACCCACTCGGCTGCACGGCAGACATACGCCTTTATCATCGATGCTTCGAGCGAGCCTTCACCCTTCGCCATCAGGTTTGCGACATGGTATGCGAACTGTCTTGATGCTTGGATTATCGCTGCCATCCGACCAAGCTTGACTTTTGTGAGCTCGTAATCGATAATCGGTTGCCCGAATACCTTCCGATTGGTAGCGTATTCGAGCGCAGCCTCGTACGCTGCCTGCATTACCCCTACGGCTCTTGCGGCAGTCTGAATCCGACCATTCTCAAATCCTTCCATTTGGAAGTAGAAACCCTTTCCGAGACCATCGTCGAGACCAACAAGAGAATTTGCGGGAATCCACCAGTTTTCAAAGGAGATCTCATAGGAGTGCATCCCCCGATATCCGATTGTCTCTATCGGCCTGCCTTCCATTCTTCCGGTTGTGCCCGATGGGCGCGGATCTTGATGGAACAGGAACCCCTTGCCCTCTCCGCGAGGTTTTTCGACGATAAAGAGGGAAAGGCCTCTATGGGATTTTGACCGGTCAGGGTCCGTCCTGGCCAACAACATCAGGACATCTGCTCGCGCTCCAAACGTGCACCAAGTCTTTACGCCGTTCACGAGCCACCCGTCATCGGCGCGAACTGCCGTGGTCGTGATATTGGCGACATCGGACCCGTAGTCAGGCTCCGTAACGGCAACGGCCGCAAGCACTTCCGCCGTTGCCAGCTTCGGGAGCCAGTAGTTCTTTTGCTCCAAGGTTCCGCCTCTTATCAGCGCCCTTGCCAGTATTTCCGGCCTGGTGATCAGGGATCCTCCTGCTCCGAGGGAAGCCCTCGAAAGCTCTTCGGTTGAAATGACCATCGCGGTATAGTTATGGCCTTCGCCCGAGAAGCCGCCGAACTCGTCTGGGATTGAAAGGCCGAAGGCGCCCATCTCGGCAAGTCCGGAGATTATGTCCTCAGGAATGTCTTGGTTTTCCCGATGTATCTGGTCTGCCCTGGGAGCGATCTTTTCTGTAGCAAATCTGCGGAATGCGTCCTTTACCATCTCTAACTCGGGGTCCAGATGGAGCGCGCCAGCCTCGGTGGCCGCCGATGCCACGAACTCTGGCTGGCGGTACCGGAATGCGAAGTCACGCAGTTCGCGCAGCGACTCTGGTTGAATACCCCATTCGGCCTCTCGCCCGAACGTCTTGGCGGCCAGATCGTGGAGGATGTCAGCAATGAAGATGGATACGAGCCGGGCTTCCACTGTGCCTTTCGCGCCATAATCGAGAACGGCGCGTGATGCTTCCACGCCAGACGCCATGTGTGCGAGGTCGTAAGCGATGACTTGGTGGCTGTCGGGGTCTTCCTCTTGAGAAAGCCGGACTATTGCTCCGTGCACGATTTCCTTGGCTTTTTCAACTACCGCTGCTGCGTACTGCATATCTGGCTCGAACATACCCAAAAGAATATACCTTCCGAGTATTGCGAGGCTAATTCGCCTCAGGGATAGCCCGAACTCGCCTAGCTGAGGATGCGGGCAATTGTCGTGACAATAGGCGGCAGCATTATGGGCTCGTCGGCAACAAGGACTCCGGTCATTGCCTCGAGATACCTTGATTCCGAAGAGTCTCCTAGAGCAACTGGGGCCTCCGCCCAGCAGTCAGTTACCTCGATACCCAGTTCTTTCACCATCTGCGGCACCATAATTCCGATATCTGGATGTCTCATGGCGGCTTCGAGTGCGCTAATCGGAGTCTGGCCGATCCGACCTGCCGATGTAATTGCCTCTTGAATCACCAACCATCCGCCAGTTTTGACGACGCCAGCCATTCGCTTTATTACCACCTTGGGGTCTAAAACTTGTATGAGCAGGAATCTGCAGAAGGCTAGATCGACCTTCTCCGGAAGCACCAGCTCCTCTGCCGCTTGTGTAATTGCGATCACCTGGGTTTCGCGCGAGGCTATCTCTGCAACCTGGTCTCGCCGTCTCGGGTCGATATCAACCGCGAATACCCTGCCTTTGGAGCCGACGATCCTGCCTAGAGCTACACTGACGTCTCCGCCTCCCGCGCCGATATCGGCACATTTCCAACCGGCCGCGATGCCCAATCTTTTAGTCGCTGTCTCTAGCGGCCTTCGGTAAACATCATCTCTTAGCTCAAATGCCACAGGATTTGCCATAACTTTACGCTAGTGTAGAAACCCGTGAATGTGACAATGTTGCTTTGTGATTCTGCCTCGGTTGCAGAAGGGAAGCTGTTCATTTTGGGCGGCGGATGGACGGTAGTGGGTCCGCAGCCGACTCCAATGGCAATAGCTCTCAAGCTTGATGTTGCCTGGACCGAGCTCGAGGATCCGCACCACTGGGAGCTATTTCTCGAGGATGCGGATGGCAAAGAGGTAGTCTTTGAGACACCGGAGGGACCCAGGCCTGTTGAGGTCAGAGGAGACTTCCAGGTGGGTCGACCCCAGGGCGCAATCGAGGGAGCTCCTG
>DAHVOF010000003.1 GCA_027318945.1 Actinomycetota bacterium
AGAGTTCAAGTACATCAAGGAGTTCGCGCCACGTACCCGATTGGACAGGGGCGTCTACGAAAAGGTGGCCGCGAAATGGCAGGAGTTGGGTCTCAACGGGTCTGCGCCCATCATCGAGCACTTCGATGATGCGAGGGCCAGCTCCAGCTAGCGAAAAGTAGTCTTCCGGCGTGCGGGGGCCGGCCCTTGGGAGCCCCCGCTGCCGGGTGAGGCACGGCTCGTGTGGGATTATGCGCCGATTAGATAATCTGCCGGGCTTGGGTCATCGGGATCTGTTAGTTTTGGTTTTTGAAATCGGCTCAAGATCGTCAGCGTACATTGCTGTGATTTCAGCCCGCCCAATCAGGGGTTAGGGCGCCGGTTCCTGCTTCGTCAGAATAGGGGGTGGAGATGGCTCGTGGATTTAGAGAGTTCTTGGATTTCATAGAAGGCAAGCATCCGTCGGAGATCTTGCATGTGGATGGGGTGGTCAACCCCGCGGCCTTTGACGTGACGACGGTTCTCACCCATCTCGAGAAGCAGGGAAAGTATCCCATGGCGTACTTCGCGAACTGCCTCAACCTAAAGGGTGAGATCTCACGCTTTCCTCTTGTGACAAACATCTACGCATCGCGCGAGCGCTGCGCAATGGCGCTGGGCATGGAGCCTGAACAAAGCGGGTTGCCACTCGGGATCGAGTATGCCCGCAGGGAGGCCGGTCGAATCGAGCCGGTGGTTGTGGAGCGTTCTCAGGCTCCAGTTTGTCAGATTGAAAAGGTTGGCGACGAAGCCGACCTGGGCGAGTTTCCCATTGTGAAGCATCACTACATGGACGGCGGGCCCTATATCGATATGACGCCGGTGATGAGGGATCCGGACAGCGGCGCATACAACGTAGCTTTTCTGCGCACTATGTACAAGGGGCCGAGACGGCTCGGTTTTCATATGTCCCCTCGCCATAACTGGCAGATCGTTCGAAAAAACGAGGAGGCGGGCAGGCCGACCCCAGTGGTGATTGTCGTGAGCCACCATCCATCTTTTTATCTGGGGGCTTTGAACGTGTCTCCATTCGGAATTGACGACTACCAGCTCACTGGCGCCGTAATGGGTGAGCCGCTGAGAATAACCCAGTCCAAGACTTGGGGCGAGCAGTTCATGATTCCCGCCGACGCCGAGATAGTGATCGAGGGAGAGGTCCTGCCCAACGCGCGGGAGGTAGAAGGCCCCTTCGGCGAGTTTCCAGGCACGTTCGGTCCCCAGCGTTTGCGCTGGGTCATAGACGTCAAGGCTATCAGCTACAGGCAGGATGCGGTGTACCAAGATATCTTCGTGGGCCACAAGGATAACTGGACCCTGGGTGCGATTCCAAAGGAGGGGACTCTTTTCAACCGCATAAAAGGTGTGGTGCCCACGGTTCGAGGTCTGCACATGCCAGATTCCGGCGCGGGCAGGTTCAATTGCTACATCTCCATCGCCAAAAAGGTCAACGGCGAGAGCAAGCAGGCTGCGATGATAGCGCTCGGAGAGTGCGACTTCGTAAAGCATGTAGTGGTCGTAGACGACGACATCGACCCGTTCAACGAGCAGGAAGTGCTTTGGGCCATGGCCACGCGTGTGCAGGCCTCTCAGGATGTCGACATCATAAAGAACGTCAAGGGCAATACTCTCGATCCTTCCCAGACCGATGACGTGATGTCCGACAAGATGATAATCGACGCCACCAAGCCCCTTGGGAGGCCGTTCGCAGAGCGCGTCAGAGTGCCTGACGAAGCGCTGGAGCGGGTGAAGCTCGAGGATCTGGTCAATCGGGAAGAGCTAGACAAGCTTGCGAGAGGGTGATCTAGATGGTGAAGCTGTTCGACGTGGTCTGTCCCGAGTGCAAGGGGAAGTTTCACTGCCACTGGGAGGATCTCAGGCACAAGGAGCACAAGCTGAACTGCCCATTCTGCGGCATCTCCTTTCACCAAGATGAGAGCCCCCGGATCATCGAGTAGCTTCCGCGCGCCAGACAGACGATAGGCGGAAAGCCCAGTGGTTTTCGCGGGATTCCACTCCCGTGACAGCTCCGTAATCCCAAATCGCCCTTTTTTGACAGCATCCGCATGGTTTGGAGTGCGTCAGCAGGGATGACGTCACAAAAATCTAAGCCGCTACCGGTGGTTCGCCCCCGAGTTCCACGGGTACCGCCTGTGGGATCTGGGCCAAGAACCACGTAGTTTCCGGGTTTGGAGCTGCCTTCTGGAAACGTACGATTACGGCTATGTCAACGGTAGTTGGATATGCATTTCTGATCGCGGTAGGCGTGTCACTATTGGCGATCTTCACCTACCTTGTTGCGTTCTTCTGCGCAATACTTTTTGCGTTCTTTGGAAAGAAGCGCGATCCACTGGCTGAGGAGCTGGATCAATTTCTCGATGACCTGCTCGGTCCCAACGCCTCTCCCCTGCGTGAACCTGAGCGGATGCACGGGAGGCGGCATCGATGATTCTCGAACTGCACCGCTGCCGCAGGAGCGTGTGAACATGCGAATGGGGCGCATATCATTCGTTTCCAGACCGGGCTTCTTACCTCTTGACGTAGGCAATTCGACGACTGAAAGCGAGAGACGATGAGACCTTCTCAACGATTAATACAGGTAGTGCTTGGGGTCATTTGGCTGGTTGACGGGATCCTCCAGTTCCAGCCATATATGTTTACCAAGAGCTTTGCTACCGACGTTTTGGCCGGTGTCGGCCAGGGACAGCCGGCGTTTGTGGGGCACCCCGTTGTTTCGATGGCCCAGTTCCTTACGCCACATATAGCGATCTGGAACGCGATCTTCGCAACGATCCAGGTTTTGATCGGCGTTGGGCTGCTCTTCCGCAAGACGGTCAAGCCCACCTTGATGGCGTCATTCGCATGGGTGATTGTTGTCTGGTGGTTTGGAGAGGCTTTCGGGCAGATGCTGAACGGCATGGGTACGCTGATCAGCGGCGCTCCCGGAGCCGTACTGCTTTATGGCCTGATAGGAGTTCTGGCCTGGCCAACCGGCCGGACCCTGGAGGTGTCCGCGTCAGCCAGCGGTCCTCTCGGTGATTTTGGCGGCCGGGTCGTTTGGGCAGCCGTATGGCTCGTGGACGCCGCTCTGCAGTTCCTTCCAATGAACTCCGCAAAGGGGGCGTTGTCGTCGGCCATCACAGCCGGCGCCTCGGGCGAGCCTAGCCTGCTAGCGTCCATCAGCAACCACGTGGGCAACGCTATTCACGGGCATGGGCCGGTGGCGGCGGTACTTCTCGGAATCGTCGAGGTGGCGATTGGCCTGGGTGTCTTCAGCCGTAGGCCAAACGCAGCACTGATGGCGGGTGCCGCCCTTGCGCTTGTGGTATGGGTGGTTGGTCAAGACCTGGGCGGGATCCTGACAGGCCAGGGGACGGACCCCAATGCGGGTCCGCTCTACATTCTGCTGGCCCTCACCTGCTACAGATGGCCCGAAGCCGTCAAGGCTAGGGTGCCGTTCCGCGCTCAGCAGCGTGTTCCGGATTCGCCTGTTGACCGATTGGCCGGCATCTAGAGGTTCCCTCGGGGCTGGGGTATCACCCCAGCCCTTTCAGCATGAAGTTCCAGTAGAAGAACGGCAGGCCGAATCTTTTGAGCAGCCACATGTCCGTACGCTCCTTCTTGGTGTCGATCAGGGGAACCGTTGGGTGCGGGGTAAGGCTGTAGTCGAACTCGGCAAGGAGCATCTTTCCTCTTGCAGTTGTAAATGGGCAGGCGGCGTAGCCGTCGTAGCGAGCTTGAGGCTCTTTCCCCTCCAGGGCTGAGAGTAGGTTGGACACCAATACTGGAGCCTCTTTTCGAATGGCCGCCCCAGTTTTCGATGTTGGAGCATTGCAAACGTCTCCGAGGGAAAAGACGTCGGGGTAGATTGTGTGCTGCAACGTGTGGCGGTCTACGCTAACCCAGCCGAAAGGGCTGGCAGGGTCGGCGAGCAGGCTCTCTCTCACGAAGCCAGGCGCCCTCTGCGGCGGAGCCGTGTGCATAATGTCGTACTCGATCGACTGGCGCGTCTTGCCCTCGGGTGTGGTGATCTCAAAGCAGGCGCTTTTCTTCCCGGGATCGACCTCGATGAGTTCGTGGCTGAAACGGGCGTCTATTCCGTATCGCTCGATCACGCTGGACAGGACTTTTGCGAACTCCGGCACGCCGAAAATGCCTCCCGCCCCCGTAGCGAAGACGACGTTGGCGGAGCCGAGGACGCCGGTTTTGTTCCAGTAGTCTGCCGAGAGGTAAGCTGCCTTCTGAGGTGCTCCAGGGCACTTGATAGGAGTACCTGGAGCTGCGAACAGGGCTGTTCCTCCCCGAAACTTCCTAACCATCTCCCATGTCTTGGGTGCCAGCTCAGCAACGTAGTTCGTGCTCGCGAAAGGAGTGTGAACCGCGTCCTGAAGTCCAGGAACCATGTCCCAGGCCATTTCGAGCCCGGGGCAGACCACGAGGAAATCGTATGATATTTTCGAGCCGGACGAGATTCCTACCTGTTTTTGGTCAGGATCGATCTCAGTGGCCCGGTCCTGGATCCAGCGGACCCCTTTGGGCATCACGCTGGTTTCGGAACGCCGGGTGTGGTCGAGAGAACTTACCCCTCCACCCACCAACGTCCAGAGTGGCTGGTAATAGTGTATGTCGGAAGGCTCAATGATGGCGACGTCGTCCTGTCCGGCACGTCGCAGCCGTGCGGCGACGCTTATTCCGGCCGAGCCTCCTCCGATGATGAGGATCCGGTGGTGCATGTGAACTCCCCTAAGTCTTTGCTGGTTGATTGGGTGCGCAAAAAGCTTTGCCTTGATAAAACTCTAGAAAGTTTATCGATTTAGTCAACTTTAATCAAGGCGGTAATCGTTTTCATTCCTGAACAGGGATTTCGTTGACGCCACCCGTCGAGCCGGGCATACGCGCAGCCGGTTAGCGCCTTTGGGCGGCGAAGCAGCAGTGCTTGTACTTCTTTCCGCTCCCGCAGGGGCAGGGATCGTTTCTTGAGGTGGTTTTCCAGACCTTCCGCTCGTCGCGCTCCTGGCTTTCCAGCTCAGCCATGACGTTTGCCGCGGACATGCCCTTTTTATAGAAGCCCAGTATCTTTTCGAGGTATGGCTGCACGTGGCCGTAGTAGCTGCGGTATCCGTCGCAGAGGTAGTTGAGGCCGTCTTCGCCAGCAGGTGTCTGGGCAAAGCGGTCTTTCGGGCAGCCTCCGTTGCAAAGAAGGAGCACTGGGCACTCCTTGCAGTAGCTGGGCAGGGAGTCCTTCTTGGATTGGCCGAATGCGATCTGTGCGGGCGATTCGATCAGCTCCACGAGCGATTCCGCAGTAAGGTTGCCTAGATAGTTATCCGGATTGACGAAGTGATCGCAGCTGTAAATTCCCCCGTCATGTTCCATGGCGAAAACTCGTCCGCATGTTTCCGACATTATGCAGATATTCGCAGGCTTGCCACCCACAACCAGCAGACACTCGAGAAAGTTCTGTATTCCCACGCGGCCCAGGTCGTGGCGCACCCATTCGTCGAACACCTTGGTGAGAAATGTGCCCATCGCTTCGGGCTGGACCGACCATGGGGCGGCGCTGCCGTCGCTCAGCCGGCTTACAACCGGAAGAAACTGCAGCCAGCGAACCTTTTGATCCAGGAAGAAGTGGTAGACCTCGCTGGGATGCAGCGAGTTCCTGGAGTTGAGCGTGCAAAGGATGTCGGGTTCGATTCCATGTGCCCGCAGCTCCTTCAGGCCCCTCATGACCTTATGGTGAGTAGCCTCTCCCCTGACGTCCCTGCGATAAGCGTCATGAAGCTCAGCGGGGCCGTCAAGGCTAAGACCTACGGTGAACCCGTTATCGGCCAGGAAGCTGCACCACTGTGCGTCGAGGCGCGTTCCGTTGGTTTGGAGGTTGTTAAGCGACTGCCAGCCCTCCGGGGTGTATCTCGCTTGCAGTTCGACGACATTGCGGAAGAAGTCGATTCCGGCCAGCGTTGGCTCGCCTCCGTGCCAGACGAAGTGGACCACTGGCCCGGGGCTCGCGGAGATAAACGATTTGATGTAGGCCTCGAGAACATCCGGAGTCATTCGGAACCGCTCGCTTGTGGGAAACAAAGACTTCTTCTTCAGGTAATAGCAGTAGTCGCACCGTATATTGCATATCGGTCCAATGGGCTTCGCCATTACTACAAAAGGTGTCGTGACGCTCATCTCGTCTATCTGCTCCGGTGTCAGAATCCATCTTGGAGCGTACCATGCTTGCTCGCGGAGCTGCCAAGAGAGTACTCGCCGCAAGGAGGTGCACTGTCGAATAGGTTTTGCGAGGAGGCGCGCTGGTGGATCGGTGAACCGCACCTCAGAGCTCTCATGGATCGGGCGCACGGCTCCCAGACGCGGCTGGCTTTCGCGTGCATTTAAAATATGACGTAAAATTCGAGAGCTGTGCGGATCGAATGAGCCGAGTGTTAGGGGGTATGGCGTGAAGCCAACTTTGAAACCTGGAATCGAGCACGAGTTCGCCTACCGCGTTCCGGAGTCCAAGATTGTTCCGGCCCTCTATCCAGAGGCCGAGGAGTTCCAGCTCATGCCACACGTGCTTGCCACGGGGTTTCTTGTAGGGCTTATCGAGTGGGCTTGCGTCAAAGCGCTCCACCCGCATCTTGATTGGCCGGACGAACAGACCCTTGGCACTCACATCAACATCAGCCATGAGGCTCCCACTCCGCCCGGACTCGAGGTAAAAGCTCGAGTGAAGCTGACCGAGGTGGAGGGCCGCAGGCTCTTCTTTTATGTAGAAGCTGACGACGGAGACGACATCATAAGCCGGGGTACGCACGAGAGATTCGTTGTCGACAGGGCACGGTTCGTCGAAAAGGTCAACCTCAAAAAACCTTGACTCTGGCCTGAGAGCTGCCATGCATGCGGGAACTCTGTGCGCGAGATCGCAATCGGAGTTCCCGCATGCGCTGTGCTAATCCATCTCCATTTGGAATACCATTGGCATTCCCTTGTCCCAGCCATCCCAGAGGAAGTCGCTTTCTCTCCCATCCGCGATCAGGCGCATCACGTAGCGCACCTGATCTTTGTAGAAATCGCAGAAGGCGCCTTTTGATTCCATGACGCCGTTTAGCTCGTGAGCTTCGGCTGGACATGGAGCTCCGCAGAAGTGGCGGACTGGGCAGGTGCCGCACTCTCCGATCTCTTCGATCTTCCTTGTAGTCACGCTCTTGAAGGCTTCTGTTTCGAAACTGGTTTCAAGGTCTCCATCGAAAAGGTTTCCCCCGCGGAAGCTGGGCAGCCCGATGAACTCGCTGCAGGGGAACAGATCCCCTTTGGCGTCTACGGCAAAGAAACAGCGCCCGCCACCGCACGGCGAGATGTCGCACATCAACCTTCGTGCAGTCGGTGCGACGACTGCGAGGATTATGTTGGCGAAATTCGCCACCACGAGCTTGCGCCCGCTCTCCCGGTAGAGTTCGTGGGTCCGCTCGAGCGCTTTCAGGTACGCTCTAGAGAACGTCGCATCGTCTGGGCGGACTTCCAGCCCTCCAGGAAGGGTGCACCGGACCTGATTGAGCATGCAGGTGGGGACTTCCATGGAATGGAACAGTTCGACCATCTCGTTCAGATGTTGAAGGTTTTGGGTGGTGACGGTAGTGATCACGGAGTAGTTCTGGTAGCCACGAAGCTTCTCCATAGATTCCAGAACCCTGTTGTGAATCCCGCGGCCGTTGAAAGTGTGCCTGGTGCGGTCGGTCACCTCGGGAGTCGGCCCGTCCAGCGAAAGCCCGAGGCTGATCCCTCGCGAGGTTATGAACTCGATAGCGTCGTCATCCAAAAGGGTGCCGTTGGTTTGAATTCCGAAGATGTAGTCGTCCTTGAAGCGGTCGATGGCTGCGAAGACGTTTTCGCGGTTCAACATCGGCTCGGATCCGTGGAAGATCAACTGCGGCTGGCTATCAGGCGGCATCTGGGTGCGAAAAAACCCAAGGAGAGTTTCTAGAGCCTCGAAGAGCCTTTCCCGCGACATGTGGTTCCCGCCGCGCCTCATGCGTTCCGGCAGGTAGCAGTAGGTGCAGTTCAGATTGCATCGCTCTGTGGGGTTGAAGTACACGGCAGAAGGCGTAAGACCGAAACGAAGGTGCTCGAGCTCGGCCGAAAATGCGGGGCGGGACTCGGCCACCCTGCCTAGAAAGTCAGTGTCGCTCGAAAGCCGGGCCGATCGCCCTTTTTCGACGAGGGTCCAAAATGCCGATTGCGGCTCGAGCAGCGCCTCGTACTCCGGATGGCCGATGTCGAAGGTGACCAGCCGGTTGTGCATGTCTGTTGCCAGGTCTAGCTCAGCCACTGGCATGCACCTTTGATCCAAGGTTTTCGGCTCTTGGGGCGCAACTTTTTAATGCGGTGATCCAGGAGCAATCAGCGTGCATCGTGCTTCTCCTCGATGGTCTGAGCGGACCTGTTTACGACAAGGACGTAATGGGAAAGTCCGATTCCGGTGGGTCGGCACGCCTTTCGGTATGCTTTCACCGCTGGCTTGGCTGCAGAGGATTTCATCGGTTCACCTCCCTTCCGCAAAAGGGCGGCAGATACGGCATCATAGAACCGGCAGTAAATCCGGATATAAACATTTAGGCAAGCCTCCCGTTGCCACTCTGCCATTCCACCGGCAGGTTATGTCCTTACCGCAGAGGCCGGTCTCCTGACTTGCGCATCTCCGCTCGTACCGCCTTCCCGGGCAAACATGCCCAGTGGCCAAAAGGTACGAACTCCTCGCTTACAGTGGCGGGCCCGTG
>DAHVOF010000025.1 GCA_027318945.1 Actinomycetota bacterium
AATCAGCCGAAGGGCCACATGCGAGCTCCGGGTTCACCTCAGGCCGCTTTTGCATTCGAATCGGCACTGGACGAGCTTGGCAGAAGATCAGCCATCGGGCCAGTCAAGATCAGGGAAGTGAACCTTCTAAGGGACGGTGACAGCAATCCCTATGGCGACACCTGGCTCGAATATCGAGGCAACGAAGTGCTTGCCTTGGCGCTCGCTCAACCCAATACTGTCGACGTACCTCCGGGATGGCTTTACGGCGAGGGAGTGGCAATATACGCGAGAAGCATGGCTGCTGTTCCTAAAACGAGCCTACGACTGCGAAAAGGTGACAATGGTAAGATAGTCGCCGAAGTACCGATTCCTGAAAATGGTGCTGGCGGTCAAACCGTCGTTCGCGAAATGATCAGAAAAGGACTGGGAGTTGATGCAGACAAGATCGAAGTCTCCCAGGTTTCGACTTCCTTGCTTCCAACTGATGCTGGGGTAGGCGGGAGTCGAGTGAGCCTCGGGGTTACAGTTGCCGCAGCGAATGCAATAAAGCTATGGAAGGAGATGCCAGCCGATCAAGACTTTGTAGAAGTCACAACTAAGGAAGGCTCTGATGGACCTAGTGGGGCGTACTCGGCTCAGCTCGCCCGTGTCGCAATAGACCCTTCCACGGGACAGCTCAAGGTACTTGAAATCGTATCTGCAGTCGACGTTGCGGAAATCGTAAATCCCAAAGCGCATCAGATGCAAATAGATGGCGGAACTGTTATGGGCTTCGGATTCGGAGTAATGGAAGACTTGCTCGAAGACGAGGGTCAACCTTGGGCCCTGACCATGGGGGAATTCAAGTTACCCAATGTCGCCGATATTCCAAAGCTCACAACTGCACTGTTAAAAGGTGGCAAAGGAGTCGGCCCCAACAACATCAAGGCCGTAGGCGAGCTCACGAACTGCCCAACCGGAGCTGCAATTGCGAACGCAGTCGCGGATGCTGCGGGAGTGCGCCTTCGTAAGCTTCCTATTCGAGCTGAGGCTATTTACTGGGCGATGAAAGAAGGGAGTGAAAAGTGAAGATCAATTTTAGTTTGAACGGGAAAGAAACGGAGCTGGACGTAGATCCCATGTCGCTCGCGCTCGATGTCATTAGGGGACTCTCGCTTACAGGCACAAAGGAAGGGTGTGGAGTGGGAGTTTGCGGGGCTTGCACAATAATGGTGGATGGCGCGCCTATCAGCTCCTGCATCTGCCTAGTAGGAACTCTCATGAACAAAGACATCTGGACCATTGAGGGGCTAGCAGAAAAGATGCCGGAACTTATAGATTCGTTTGTCGAAAAAGAAGGGATGCAGTGCGGGATATGCACACCCGGTCAGATTGTGGCGGCGGCGTCAATCGGATCTACTGGTGGATCGAACCACCAGGACATAAAGCATTACATGGCTGGCAATCTTTGTAGATGCACCGGATACCAAACAATTCTTGACGCAGTGGAGGACCACCTTGCAATCAACTGATACTGAATTTTTGATCCCATCATCGGTTTCGGAGGCCCTTGAAAACATCGCTAAAGAAGACGCCATCTTTCTCGGGGGCGGCACGTCTACCGCGCTACTTTACAAAACCCGTTTGATCGAGCCCTCACGAGTCGTTTGGCTCGGCAACGTAGGCGAGCTCAAAGGCATATTCGTATCCACTACCGCAGTGACGATAAGCGCTATGACAACGATTGCTGAAATCTCCGCCAACCGGGATATAGCAACGTTGCTACCAGCTGTAAGTGTGGCCGCCGGGGCCATAGGTAATGCAAGAGTGCGCGCTATGGCAACCCTGGGAGGCGCTTTGGCCCACGCGGATCCAAGACAGGATCTTCCTCCGGCGATGATAGCTGTAGGTGCGGTTGTTTCCGTGAAGAGTGCGGCTGGCAGTAGAGACATCCCGCTCGCGAAATTCTATGAAGGATTTTTGGAGACAGTGTTAACTCCCGAAGAGCTCATTACTGCAATCACAATTCCCCTGGTAAGAGAGGGTACGTCTTCATACATACGCTATACGCCGACCTCCGAAGGAGATTACCCAACCATCGGTGCAGCTGCCGCCGTGACGATGGCTGCCGACGGAAATACCATCGAAACCGCGACTGCCGTGCTTTGCGGGGTAGGTACAGTTCCAATCATTGCCGAGGAAGCCTCAAGAATTCTCGAAGGGACCACCGGTGATGATGCAACCTTGCGGCGTGCTGCCAACACGGTTCGTGAGATTGTCGACCCTCAGGACGATGAGCGAGGTACCGCAGCATACAAACGCGAGATAGCTCCCGTGTTCGCATATAGAGCGTTGAAGTCCTGTATGCAGCGTTGAAGACAAAACATTCAGCTGAGGCTGGTCGACCTTAGGTTAGCAGTCCTAAGCGATGAGTCTCAGGTGCTTTGGTGTACGGCTGCGATGAATCTCCATAATCGCCTTTGCCAGCGTCGCGTTTCTCGCCCTGATGGCCTCAAGCAACTCAAGGTGCTCCTGAACACCCGGTGTGCCACGACTTGCCTCGCCTTCTTTGACGGGGCGTTCAAACATCTCCAAAGAAATCTGGAAAGTTTCGATGATCATATCAAGCGCCCGGTTGTGCGCGCACCTTGCTAAAGCAGTATGAAACTCGAGTGAGTGGCTCAACGTGTAGTTGTCGTCTTCGACGGCCGCTTTTGCCCTGTTGCATATCTCATCCAACGTGGCAATGTCCTCTTCGGTAATTCTTTCGCAGACTAGGTCGATAAGCCCCAGCTCAAAAGTGAGTCGGGCTTCCCTTACTTCCACCGCAGATATCGCTGCAGCAGCAAGCATGTCGTTCAATCCAGCACCTATCTGAACCGAACTTGGCGCCTTGACGAAGGCTCCACCGCGCGAACCAACCCGTACCTCGACAAGGCCAATAGTCTCGAGGATTCGTAATGCGTCGCGAACCGTAGCCCTTCCAATGCCAAAAGAGCTGCAAAGCTCCCTTTCTGTCGGTAGGCGATCACCAGGCTTCAGTTTGCCTTCTCTTATCAGAGCTCTCACCCGATCAACGATTATTGACGATATTCGTACCGTCGTTATCGGGCTAAACATCTGGTTGATGCCGTGATCGAAGGCAGAGGGCTCCGGCTTAATATTGTCGTCCACACTCACTCCCAAATTGCAGTTGCTGACCTATAAGAGTGACCCACAATTAAGGGCTTGCTTTCCGATCAGCTTTTCCCCTTTAGACATTATTACCACCTTAACCACATATATGTCACAAAATTGTTTCTCGACACCCAATTTGGGGAAGGCGTGCGCGACTTGCTTGGGGGCATTTCAAACAATCGCCTGGAAGCTTTAATCGAAGGCGCCTCTGCAAGCAAACGCTTAGCCAATAGGAAGATTGCAAATAATTGTGAGACTCGGAGCAACAATGCATCGGTATGACAATAAGATTAATCTCCCGGAGGAGACCAGAGGGAAAAGCTTTAACTGCTGGAGCGCGATTTCGGGGGCAGTCAGCTTGGTCATTTCCTGTGCGAACGAATGAATCATAATTGGCTTTTACGCGTTTTTTACATTAG
>DAHVOF010000071.1 GCA_027318945.1 Actinomycetota bacterium
AAGAGGATCGACGGCGCCGCGGACGGTGATCTTGATGGTGATCGTTACGTCGTATCTGTTTATGGCACCGACCATCCGGGCATTGTGGCCGGAATATGCGATGTTTTGGCTGTGCATCATGCCAATATCTTTGATCTTGCGACAAAGGTAATAGAGACCGAGACATCTGCGGTTTATACGATGGTGCTTGAGGTCGCCCTCAGGGATGCGGCGGCGTTAGGGAGACTTGAGGATGCGCTAAATCTCAAAGCCAGCGAATTGGGAGTCGCGTGCTCGATCAGGGAGTCGGATTCCGAGGATTTTTAGGTTTGACGGAGTAAGAGACTGATGGTGGCATGGCGATTTTGAAGGTTTTGGAAATAGGAAGCGGAGTGCTTTCTGTCCCTGCGAAACGGGTTGAAGCTATCTCGCTGCGCCATATGCAGCTGGCTGAGGATTTGATAGAAACGATGTATTCCACGCCCGGCTCAGTTGGAATTGCTGCCCCTCAGGTGGGCGTTTCAGAGTCCCTGTTCGTGTTAGATGTTTCAGGCCACAAAAAAACGAATATTTGCCATGGGCTCATCGTGCTTTTCAATGCCGAAATTGTTGATGCGAGTGATCCCGTCGTCATAAGAGAGGGATGCATGAGTGTTCCGCACCTCACAGGCGACGTTAGGAGATCTTCGCGGGTCACTGTCAAAGGAATTGATCTCAATGGAAACGAACAGCTGATCGAGAGTGATGCTTTCGAAGCTCGTGGCATTCTACATGAAGTCGATCACCTACATGGGAAGCTTTTCATCGATAGAATCGAAGGGCCTCACGCGCTGTTCAAGCGCAAAATGTACCAGTGAAAGCTCATTGAAGTCATAACTCGCGAATGATTCTTTGTTCGGCCTTTAGCGCGTAAACCCGATATGTGCCGATCTTCGTAGTTTGAACGTTGTAATTTAGTTTTAACCAGGTCGCAATTCCTCACCCCTGAAATGCAGAGCAAACGGACTTTGAACTATCGTTGTGGAACTGGACCGATGCTTGCCGAATATTGAGGAGTTGCAGTTGAACTGTGTGTCACTGAGATTTGTCGGAAACTTGCAGCATTTGCGCCATTTTATTAAGGGATTGACGGGTCTGTTTGTCGCGCTCGGGGTGTGCATAGGTCCGGCATCCCTCGCTTACGCAAGTACCTCTCCGACGAGTACGGCTTCAACGGGTATGACCATCGTGGACCACGGTTTGGTTGGTGGCACCGTAAGACTTGCTCCGCAAGAGAGCATCTCGCGGAATCAATCTCAGCTTTCGTCAGTTCCCGAAATACCTCTTACCACGTCCGCCGCATCGACTGGGGTGTTAGGTCATACGTTCAATATTCTGTCGAACTCGGTCAAGGTGTCCAACGCCTCCCAAGCCGCAGGACCTGTTGGATCTGTAAGTCCCCCAGATCCGATTTCGGCACTCGGGAATGCGACAACCTTGGTCGCAACTAACGAAACGGTCGTCATCAGCTCCCGGGTCAATTCGAGTGCATCCCTTAGCGAGTCGATGAGACAACTGTTCGGTGCTGGATCAGAACCGACATTCACCGATCCCTCGGTTGTTTTTGATCCGACAACTCAGCGTTATTTTTTGAGTGTTCTCGAATATTGTGCTGCAAGTATTTCGAGCTGCAACGGAGCCGCCTTCGCCAGCGTTGCATTGGCGGTGATAACAGATTCGGTCTCACCAACGGTGAACGCTTACAAGGTTGCGTATTCAACGCAGTACCTGCACGATCAGCCCAAAATAGGTGTTACAGGTGACAAGGTTGCTATCGGCTGGTCTGATTTTTATTTTCAATCGGGCGCTGTTACGCAATATGTAGCGCAATCGGCGGTCGCCGTTATGTCTAAATCGGAGCTAGTAGCTGGTGCAGCGTCCCCATCTCTGACTCTTTTTGTATTACAAACCGGAGGGAACGTAGATCCACCGATTCCTGTTTCGACAGTGGAGTGGTATCAAGTAGCATCGGAGCCATGGGCACCGTCTGCCGGTTTGCCTTCGCATATAGGCAATACGTTATATGTGTGGGCGAATGATACTGGAAGTGCAATCTACTGGGTGATTACCGGCTCCGGTCCGACATTCAACCTCGTGTCGTCGCTACCGACCTCGGTTCCGTTTTACCAGACGGCGAACGGGACAGACCCCGTGGGATATCCGATTGCGATCTCTTCACCAACGAGTTTGCAGAATGCGGGAGGGCTTCCCCTTGACGGAGATGACAACCGATTCCAGGTGGCCGAAGGTACTCTGGGCAGTGGACTTGATCCTGTTTTCACCGGGAATACGACTTGCAGTGAGTCGGGAATAATCTACGCCTGCGGATTTGTAGTGAAGGTGACTCCAAATGGGGCACTCGTAATGCCGATCAACCTGCCAGGTTATTCGACCGGATATCCGAGTGTCACCTCTATCGACGGGATTTACGGCTCATTTGTCGGCACTGTGGCAATATCGTCTGCCACCCTACCGCCGTCGCTATACGCGTACCAGATTACTCCCGGCACATCCGGCTACACGGAAGTTGTCAGCCCTATAACAGCTGGCACCGCGCCTTACTCCTATCAAACTTCCGGAACGACATTGCGCTGGGGAGATTATTTCGGACCTGTTAGTTTTGACATCACATCTTCGACATCTGAGCAGAATTTGAGTCCCATATTCTTTGCCACGGGACAGTATGCGGATACGTCGGCGCAAAACAACTCGTGGGTGGTCCCACTGGTTGAATTTGCGCCGACGTCTGCGGGCAAAATTCAGTCCACGGCCACTGCGGGATACTGGGAGGTCGCCTCTGATGGCGGAATCTTCTCCTTTGGCGATGCGACCTTCTATGGTTCCATGGGAGGGCAAAAGCTCAACCAGCCCATAGTGGGCATCGCACCGATTAGCTAGACCAACGATCAGGTCTGGAGATGCGCTTTCATTTTTCGCGAGGCATTCCGCAGTTTCAAGCCGTCTGCATATTGAGTGGACGAGGGTTTACGACGCCCTATCTTGTGCGACCTTGGCGAGGATTCTCTTGTGTTCGATCTTTCTGACCAGGTTTTCGAGTACCTCAGCCAAAAGGGCGCGGGCAGTTTCGTCGCTAAGTTGTCCGTTTGCAATTTTGTGAGCGGCTTGTGTGACAAGGACTTCGGGCCTGGGCACCACATCTGCTTGCAGCGCATGCAACACGTCTCTGGTATGCAGCTGAGCCCTAACGGTGCCGAGAATGCTCGACGATGCGCCAATGATCGCCGTAGGTTTTCCGAGAAATACGTGTCTGCCTGCAGGTCTTGAAGCCCAGTCGAGGGCGTTTTTGAGCAGCGCGGTAAGTGAATAGTTGTACTCGGGTACCGCCAAAAGAACTCCATCTGCGGCTGCGACGGCAGCGCGCAGTCTCCCGGCCTCCGGGTGCAGCAGCTCTCCGTCAAGCTCATCCGAGTAGAAAGGAAGCTTCTCCAGCCCGCTATAAATATCTAAGTCGACGCCCTTTGGAACAATGCGTGCTGCAGTCTGAAGGAGCGTTGTATTGTAAGAGCCAGCCCGCGAGCTTCCGGAAAGAGCCAAGATCTTGATATCTGACATGATGGGTCCCTTATGAAGTGTCCTGAAGAGTTGTAGTTGCTTAAACAACTACAATTGTCAGCCGGAAATTCCGTTAAAAGTGATCAACGTGACCGGGCGACAAAGCGATCTTACCGCTGCCCTGGTGTATTGACCCGATAATCGCTGCCACGTAGCCAAAATCAGTTAGATCCCGAAGCGCGTCATCAGCATGATTTTGGCCGACTCCGAAAAGGAGTCCTCCCGAAGTTTGAGCATCGGCAAGAAGCATAAGATCCGTGTCATCCTGTCCGTTCGTGATTACCCTTTCCCGAATCCAGTCGAGGTTGCGTTTTGAGCCACTCGGCGTTATCCCCTTGATTGCCATCTCGCGGGCACCTTCAAGCACTGGAATCGTGCTCGGGTTTAGGCGAGCTTCGATCCTATTTTCAGTCAGCATCTTGCCGAGGTGGCCAAGCAGGCCGAAACCCGTCACGTCTGTCGCACCCTCTGCGCCATATCGCAGCGCGATGTCTTTTGCAGCCTTGTTGAGTTTGCACATCGACGTGATCAGGGGCTGGACCAAATCCGAAGGCAGGAGCTGTCTTTTGATGGCCGTCGTAAGTATCCCAGCCCCAATCGGCTTCGTAAGAATTAGGGAATCTCCGGGACGCAGCGCAGTGTTTTTGAGCAGCCTCGAAGGATCGGCCTCTCCGACGACACACATTCCATATTTTGGTTCAGGATCCTCTATCGAGTGCCCACCAACTACTATCCAGCCGCCTTCGGCCGCCTTGTCGTTAGCACCTGTGAGCAGCTCTACTAACAGCGAGGACGGCAATTCCGCACTGTTCCAGTTGACTAAGTTTAAGGCAAAGATAGGTTCCCCGCCCATTGCGTAGATGTCGCTCGCGGCGTTCGCAGCTGCAATCTGTCCCCAAGTATATGGGTCGTCAACGATAGGGGTGATGAAATCTACAGTCGCTACGAGGGCGCGATCTGTTGCCACCTGCCAGATGGCGGCGTCATCTCCGCTGCTGGTACCTACCAGCAGATTAGGATGGCTTGGAATTGGCAGGTGGCTCAAAACTTGAGTCAGGTAGCTCGGCGAGAGCTTGCAGGCTCAGCCGGCGCCGTGGCTGTAGGCGGTGAGCCGTATAGGGGTAAAATCCACGCTTTAATCCTAATGAGGCATTAAGAGGGGTAGCTCCGTTAGTTTCGGCTACTCAGGAGGAGTTGAGGTCATTGGGTGTCGAGATGGAAGCTTTGTCTGAGTCTTTGACGACTTTCATAAATGGGTCACCGGTATTTTTTATTGCAACGGCTCCAAGTGGTGCGGATGGTCATGTGAATTGTTCACCTCGCCCGATGGATGGGACATTTTTTGTTGAATCACCAAAGCGTGTCGGGTGGCTTGATCTCGTCGGCTCTGGAATCGAGACAGTTGCCCATTTAAAAGAGAATGGCAGAATAGTTCTTATGTTCTGCTCATTCTCCTCAAAACCATTAATAATGCGTCTTCACGGTCATGGGTTCGTCCTCGAGCCCGGTGAGGATGGATTCGAGTCGAGGCATTTGCTTGCAGGAAGTCCGCAAGGCGTTAGGGCTATAGTGATCGTCGAAATCGAAAGGGTTACTACAAGCTGCGGCTACGGGGTTCCGATAATGGAATTCGTCGCACATCGTTCTACGATTGGGGAGTGGTTGGAGAGGAAGGGGGAAAAGGGCTTGATCGAGTACAGGATGAAGAATAATTTGTCGAGCATCGATGGTCTCCCCGGTCTCGATTCAGAAAAGGTGTGTTAGGCGGATTCGTACTGCAAAAGCCTAAGTGCCACCGAGGTTTGCGAGGAGGTGGCGCGGTTTTGTGAAGATGCTCCTGAAATTTTGGGCCTTCTACTGATTGTGACACCGATCTCCCAAAAGTGGCCGTCGCTTCCGGCATGCAGTGCAAGGATTTGATAGCCCATACCGCTGGCTTGACTACTCAGGATCTTCCAAGCCGCGTCTCTCAGGGAGGAATTGAAGAAACTTTTTGTTGACGAAAAGCCGTCCCGGACACTAATCGTAATCTCTCTGTCGAACTGGCCGTTGCCTTGATCATAGTTATGCCAGGCCGTTCGCTTGGAGTTTTGCGGAATTAACAGTGCGCCAAGAACGTTTGCTGGGACGACCCCGTCAGGGGCGACAGGCGAGAAGTACGGCGCAGATGGCATAGATGGCAGGTTAATTGGAAGCTGCTGTTTTTGACCTCCTGTTGGAAGACCGAAGAGCGTTCCAACACTTACCGCGATCACGGCAAGAGCTCCCGCAATCCAGCGACTTTTTTTGGTCCTCAACAACGCCATCTACGAATGTTCCCTGACATCTGAAATACACCTTTTGAAATGGAAAGAGCAAATATAAATTAGCGGGAAACTACCGTCAGATGATTTCAATAGGCCTAACTTTATGTTGATTTCAATTATCGTGTAAGCGTCAGGGCGGCGTGGCCGAGTGGCATAGGCAAGGGCCTGCAAAGCCCTGTACAGCGGTTCGATTCCGCTCGCCGCCTCTGAGCAAGCAATGGGTTGTTAGGAGACAGGCTTCAAAAGGCGTTTGAAGCGACTGTCGCGGTTGGTTTATTGAGCTAGCATGTTTTTCCGATGGGCCGTTGGCGCAGTCTGGTAGCGCACTTGCATGACACGCAAGGGGTCACAGGTTCAAGTCCTGTACGGCCCACAACAATAAGTATCCCCAATCTGCGATATAAACGCACTTAGGCTATGTGGAACCGCAGATTGAACAGGTCATAGATGACTTTCGATGTCCTCACTGTCGGGTTGTCTCAGCTACCCAAGAGCGTCCTGTGGTTCGTTAGTTAGGAGTTCCCGATTGTTTCGCACCGATGAGCCAGCATGTCGCCGATTTGGCGGCTAAGGTGTCACTTGCAGGCTCGGCCGCCCATCAGATATTGCTGAAAGTTCCGTGCGGCCCGGGCAGGCCACTATGTGACGAGTCGATTCGCTTTCGCTAACTGATTGGCGAGGCACAACTAGTTAGCGCGGTGCCGTTGCCCCAGCAGGTCGCGAATCCATCCGTGTCGGAGTCTGGCAATGATATATTTGATGTCTGGCCATTGGGGTTCAGCATCACGATACCATTAGCAGACGAGAGGTTGGGGTTGAGCCCGTTGGCACTTCCTGGGTCGAAGGTGGCTGTTCCGTAATTGGCCAGCGGAAGGATTCCGCCAGAGGAAGGTGCTTCTTCGATCCATTCCGCAGAGGCCAAAGAAGAGTTATACGACAGTGTCTTTGACCACGACTCGCTATTGGACGTGTTCGTGATAGTCAAAGTCCATGATTGACCTTTGCCGCCGCCACCGCCAGGTTTGCCTCCGCCTTTGCCCTGTTTGAGCGATGGCCCATCTTGAAGCGTTGCGACGATCGTATCACCTGGGTTTACCGTTATGGAGCTTATGGTTTGCGATGTTTGCGGAAGGGTCTCCCACCAGGCATAGTATTTAGATCCACTTGAAGTAGCCGTCTGCTCGGTTCCCAGCTGAATAAGTGTCTTGTCCACTCTGGTACACGTGGTGTTTAGGCAAAAGCCTCCGATTCCAACCCATGACGATGAGTATCCAGCGGAGAAGCCGGGCGGAACCGACGCCGTTGGGACGACCCACGTCGCTGTAGCCGAGCTGTATGAAGTGCCCGTCTCATATTTAGTAACTGCGTATCCTGACCAGTTTTGAGTCGTAACCTGGTTCTTAATGTTCCTC
>DAHVOF010000076.1 GCA_027318945.1 Actinomycetota bacterium
CTAATCGTGCTTTTCCGCCATAACTCACAAGATCCCATGTGGCAGCTGGGTTGCCAGAAGTCGTACGAAGACGATATAAATAATTAGGTACATAAGCACCCCAGAGATAACCGCCCTGCGCCAGCTACCGCGATCAAGAACGAAGAAATAGACCAGGATTCCCAATGGGATGGCTATTAGCAGGCCTATAAGCCAGATCCCGACCAGCATCGCGATGGTCCATAGAATGATCCGAAACTCGCGGCGGTATTCTGCCCGGCTACCAACTACCACGTTCGCAACCACAACCCGTCCAGCAGTGTGACCGCCTTCATTCTTGCGCAGTCCGTATGTGAACCTTTGCAGGCTGACAACGAAGTTGGAGCATAACTGAACGATCCCAAGTAAAAACGCTGCAGAGGAAACCAGGATTGGGACGGTGCGAGACACCGTGGGATAGCCGATTGCGGTAACCCAGTAGACAGCGCTGCCAATCACCCACACTGCGTCAACCGTAACCTCGAAATACGAGCCCGGCCTTCTGAAAAACTTCACCTCACCACCGACTGGACTGAGCCTGGACTCTACCGGCGCGCCGACGTTGACCGAACCCGCCTCTCCCAGATCGGTGTTTCGCGCCTTGGAAAATCTCCTCTTCACGGCCCGGAAGAGAGGAGTGCTGAAGATACTGAGCACAACGAGCAGCAGTAGAAAGTCCGGAAGGGGCTGCTTGAGAAAGCTCCATCCAGAAACCTGCTCGGTAAGGGTAAGGTTGTGCTCAAACACCGAACCCAGTAGAAAACCGATAATCGCTGCCGGCAGCGAGTAACCCAGGCGAAGCATCGCCAACCCAACCACGCCGATCCCGATAAGGACGTCAAGCTGAATGAAATTGGTGGTGGCGGCCCAGGTACCCACGATTCCCAGAACTATCACGAACGGCGCCATGAGAGCGCCGCGGACTGTGGTTATCAGAGCAAGATGTCGAGCCACCGAAAGACCCAGACCACTCGCGAGAAACCCCGTGAGCAGCAGTACAGCGGCAACAAGGTAGATGACTGGCTCATGCTGAGTAACCATTGAAGGACCAGGCGCCAACCCGAGAATCGTAAATGCGCTGAGGATGACGGCTGAACCCACGGTTCCAGGAATTCCGAGCGCAATCAAAGGAACATACGAGGCCGCCTCTTTAGCCAGATTGGAGGCCTCCGGAGCAATGACCCCCTCCGGGACGCCAGTCCCGAACTCGTTCCGCCTTTTTGATGTGGCTCGAGCCTGGGCATAAGAGACGAAGTTAGCGGCGACGCCTCCGACGCCTGGAATGAGACCTGCAATGAAGCCCACGATACTTGCCCTAAGAACCTGGACAGGTCGTCGAAGCACCTCTGCGACTCCGTGAAACACCTGCCCCCCGATCCTTTCTCCCATGGCTGTCGGACCCACCTCCGCAATGGCCCTGTTAGTACCATAAAGATAAAACATCCTGCCAAATGCGAAAAGGCCCAGAGCCACCGCGACAATGTTCACCCCGTTATACAGGCTCAACTGACCGTAGCCGAATCGCTGAAGACCAGTGCTCGGATCGTACCCAACGAACGAGATCATCATCCCCCAAAGGCCAGAAAGTATGCCCTTGGTAACTGAAGCAGACTGGAGCTTGCCGATGAGAATTATTGCGAATGCGGCCAGAAGCATAAACGAGGCTGGCTTGAGAACGGTGATTATCGCCCCCATCGCGGGGACAAAGGCGATCAAGCCGAACACCCCACATACTCCTCCAAGAGCCGTCGCCATCGCCGAGATTCCAAGAGCCTCCGCTGCTCGGTTCTTCTGAGACATGGGGTACCCATCCAAAGTGGTAGCAGCACACTCGGGAGCCCCAGGCGAATTTATGAGAATTGCCGTCGCAGAGCCACTGAAGTAGATTCCTGCATGGGCACTAACAATAAGTGCAACACCTTCGGCAACAGGAAGGTGGAAAAGAAAAGGCAGTAGCAGGGTTAGCAAAACCGCGCCCCCCAAGCCAGGTATCAATCCAACGAATGCACCAAGAAGTGCCCCGAGGAACATGAGACCGATCACAGATGGGCTAGCTAATAGAGCAAGCCCTGACGTAAGTGCTCCCACAGGCACGCGATCCTTTTGTAAGTTCTGGCCGACAATGGGAACCAACAGAGGCAGGCGAGCAATTTCCAACAGAAACCCGGGCGCGGCCTGTAAAGAACCGCGGCAGGCAAAACTGCCATAGGTGGAGTACTGCCTTCCCCATTTGGACCCAAGAACATTTGACCGCGTCCCGGTATAGCAAACCGAAACCGTTACGAGACAAAGTTCATACCTTTATACATATATCACTTATCGCCCCAACTTTCACCAATTAGCCAATCTTCAGTACGACAAGAGATACCTCAAGTTTTGTTGCTACTTAGAACCTCATAGTCTTAGCAGTGAGCCAGAAGACCGTCTCCGTCAAATTCACACTGTTCCGGGCATGTCAGAAAAGCTGCTACAAACTGACGTATTGAGCAGAATGCCTGTGAAACTTAGGTTACTCATCCCGATAACTTCAGACGTGTTCGACGACGGCAAGCTGAGCTAAGCTTTCATCACACGTCAGAAGATGACCCTAGGAGGCTTCAATGGCCCAGAGTACGTTGAACGAGAGTGCACGGGCGCTGCTTGCCCAGCCAGTGTTCATTCACGTTGCAGTCGTCCGATCCGACGGAACGCCCCATCTAACCCCAGTGTGGGTCGACACCGAAGGCGATAACGTCGTTATCAATACAGCTCTCGGACGCTCGAAGGCGAGAAACATCACCCAGGGAACCGTGGTGGCAATTTCTGCGCTCGATCCTAAGAACCCCTACCAAGCAATAGCTTTCCAAGGCACTGTGGTCGAGGTCACTGAAGAAGGGGCAGACTCCCACATCGATTTTCTCGCCAAGAAATATCTCGGCCTTGATACCTACCCGAATCGTCAGCCTGGCGAGAAAAGGATCAAGATCTTCATGCACCCGAATAAGGTTTGGATGCAGCCAGCATAAGGTTGACCTTGTTCAAAATATTTGATGCCTATAGCCACGATCACGGCACTCAAAATACAGCATGTTTAAAATTCTTATCCAGGAACTCTGATCGGCGACAATGGTCGGATTTCTCCTAGACGAAAAAGAGCCTTTGCCTGGAATTTTGCGGGTCGTGTGCTGTCTGACCTTGTGTCTCGACAACTTTGGCAATACCTACACGCGTCTCGTACTGACCAATCCACAACACCGACTAATCCACCTTTTCCTTTAATTTCCAAGGGCAGCCCCTTTTGCACTAGAATGGCCGCATCGGCCACACTTTGTGCAGAGGGTACTGGAAACTGCCTAGGTGTCAATGCTTGGTGTATTTCGCAGTACCGGCGGAGGTCGGGCATTCTGCCCAAGAGCAAATCTGTGTGGAGATGAGATGACATCAAACGAAAGCGGTGACGGCACGAAAAACAAGCCCGCAAGCAGAAGCGGTTCGACAAGCGGGCACAGCCTCGAAGTTGGCAACCGCACAGACGAAAGTCCTAAAAGGTACGCCATCGAAGTCAAGTCGCTGTCAAAGCGCTACGGTGAGATCGAGGCGGTGAAAGAAGTGTCTTTCCGGGTAGACCAAGGAGAAGTCTTCGCATTTCTTGGTCCTAATGGCGCTGGAAAGACGACAACCATCAGGATGCTATGCACCCTTTCAAAACCGACAGGCGGTACCGCTGAAGTGGACGGTTTCGACGTTTTGCGTCAGCCGAATGCCGTACGCAGACATATAGGGCTCGTCTTCCAGGAACCTACGCTAGATCAGCAGCTGACGGCGGAGGAGAATCTCCGATTCCACGCCGTGCTGTACCGAGTCCCTCGGCACCAGGTTGAGGAGCGGATAGACCGCGTCCTCAAGCTGGTCGATCTCCAGGCTAGGCGCAAAGACCTCGTGTCGACCTTCTCTGGAGGAATGGCACGACGGCTCGAAATTGCGAGAGGCATGCTCCACACCCCGGCCATCCTCTTCCTTGACGAGCCTACGATAGGCCTGGATCCCCAAACCAGAGCTCTCATGTGGGAGGATGTTCTCCGGCTTCGCTCCGAGGAGGGGGTCACGATATTTCTGACCACGCACTACATGGATGAAGCCGAGTACGCGGATCGGATCGCGATAATCGATCATGGCAGCATCGTCGCTCTCGACTCGCCAAACAACCTGAAGAAGATGGTGGGATCCGACACGGTGGAACTAGTAACTGCCGACAACAAGCTGGTTGGCGCCAATCTGGAACAGCATGGCTACAACATTAAAGTCGGAGAAGACAACGTGACAGTCTTCGTTGAAAACGGCGAAGAACAGGTCACGCAGATAATCGCCCATGCGCAGGTTGCTATAAGTAGTGTGCGGGTACACCGCCCTGATCTAGACGACGTATTCCTTCATTTCACCGGACGCGAAATTCGCGAAGGGCATGCGGAACGGGCCTTCCCAATGCATTTCATGGCGTTTCGCAGGTAAGAGGAGGCCCATATGACCACTACAAATATTTCCGCGAGGCCGGCCCGGCTTGTCGACGAACACAACTACGTGAGACACGAACTCCGTACAATACAGATGGTCTGGCGCAGGGAGATCATACGGTTCCTTCGGGCGCGAACCAGAATACTTTCGAGTTTCGTTCAGCCGATCCTTTTCCTCTTCGTTCTCGGCTATGGGATGACGACACTGGTGGGCACCACAGGAGGATTCGACTTCAAAAAGTTCGTCTTTCCCGGGATCGTCAGCATGGCAGTAGTTACCACAGCTATCTTTTCAGCCATATCGATCGTATGGGACCGAGAGTTCGGTTTCCTCAGAGAGATGCTCGTCGCCCCCGTCAATCGTGGTTCGCTCGTGCTCGGGAAAGCGCTGGGCGGCACGACGATCGCCACCCTTCAGGGAACGATCATGCTAGTCCTGGCTCCCTTGATCGGCGTTCACCTCACTCCGCTTCTGGTAGTGGAGGTGATACTGCTTGAAGCTTTAATGGCCTTCGGCCTCACGACGTTCGGCGTATTCGTGGCCAGCAGGATCCAAAAGATGGAAGGCTTCCAAGTGGTTATGCAGCTGGTGCTCTTCCCAATGATATTCCTTTCGGGAGCCCTCTTTCCTCTGGACGGCCTTCCGTCCTGGCTTGCCTTCATCACGAGGATCCACCCGCTCACTTACGCCGTCGATCCACTTAGACACGTCGTTTTTGCAGTGCAAAACATGCCACCAGCCGCTGCGGCCAGGTTCGCAACAGGGGTCACGATCTTCGGCCACCTCCTGCCGCTGTGGAGCGAGATCGGAATAGTCATCGCCTTCGCAATGATATTTCTCGTTCTCGCTATCTCCGGTTTCGGCAGACCCGACTAGGCGAGGATCGCGTTCTCTCAAAATTTTCGCCGCTACGGCGTCAGTGACAGTCACTTTGCGGCCGAGGATCACGCTTCCCTCTCGGGCTGGAAAAATGCGACCCGCAACTGCTCACGAGCCATCGAAATGACTGTCAGCTAGCGTCCCAAAAACCGATCCAGATCCTCGCTTCCAGAAAACTGGCGCCAACCGGATCTGCTCGTGTAGAAACAAAAAATAGGCTCACTGCCTCAGACGCACAACACGCTCTACTCTAAGCTGCCACCTCGAGCACGATTCACCTCGATAGGCACAGACTTGAACGAAGGCAGCTCCGCAAAGAAGGTCGCGAGAAAAGCAAGTATCGCGGGCGTCATAATTACCGGAAC
>DAHVOF010000080.1 GCA_027318945.1 Actinomycetota bacterium
GAGGTTAAGAAAGTAGCGAAATCCTACGAGAGAAATTTGGTTCTCAAAGAGGTGTCTCTATCTGTGCATGAAGGAGAGATCGCAGTTCTGGTCGGTCCAAATGGGTCAGGCAAGACGACTCTCGTAAGAGCTATATCGGGGCTCGCCGGGTGCGACAGTGGAGAGATTTCCATACTTGGTGCCAAGGCGGGATCAGACGACGCCAGGAGTGTGACTTCGGTATCTCTCGATAATCCTGTGTTGTATGATGACATTTCTGCCCTCGAACACCTGGAGTTTTCTGCAAGGCTCAATGGGCTGGAAGAGTGGGAGGTGAAGGCGAAAGAGCTTCTTTCTATTTTCGGGTTATCGGATAGGGAGAACGACCTTCCAGCCAGCTTTTCGAGGGGCCTTCGCCAGAAGGTGGCATTGGCCATGGCGCTCATCCGACCTCACCGGCTTTTGATTTTTGATGAGCCTTTTGTCGGGTTGGATCAGCGCGGGAAGAACGCTTTGATCGACCTTATTCGCCATGAGGCGAAGGGCAAATCGGCGGTGTTGGTAGCCACACATTCGGAGGAGTTTCTTTCGGTGGCCGACAGCATGGTTGGAATGTCCGAGGGCGAGGTCGTATATCGCGGTTCTCCCTCAAAAGACCAGTACAACAAGCTCGTCGGTTGAATTTGCCTGGTCCCATCAAAAATCTGTCTAAAACCGTTCTTTTGCCTAGACGAACCGATGTACCTTAAATGTAGGGCCCTTATTGAGTGCTTTGGCTCGTTTGACTGGGAAGCCGGCAATGAAGATAGCTGAGATTGGGCAGGTTAATTCCGACCAAATTTTTTATATGAGATGTACGGAGCATCGAGTGGATCTTGACGGCCTCCGTCGATGGTCGGAAGAACTTGGCGCCATGACGGTCGAGGAGTTGATCACGAGGAAGATCTGTCCTGCCTGCCCCCCATGGTATATCGCCAACGGATTCCCTGTCCTGGAAGCAGTACAGCGAAGCGGCTGGCTCGATTGCGACTGTTGTGGGAGTTCATGGAGAGTGGTGCCTGGTGGCTGGGAAGCTTTGTGCGGGGATGGGCTTCTCGAAGAGGACGACGATCTGAATACGGAAGTAAGGTATATAGAGCCTGGCATGAGGCTCACCTCTGCCCAGTTCGAAATTGATACCATCAATCCCGTGGATGCCTCGTTGGACGTGCTATTCGGCTCCGTGCAGCACTCTCTTTTCGGCGACAGCACCTCCATTAGCGACGACGATGAATTGACTCGGGATATCCTAGTCTTCAGCCTGGAGCAGGCTTTATGGGACATGGAGGATGCCGACGGCATAGGAGACTTCGTTTTGGAGGTTTTATCAAATCTTGGCGTGGAATCAAAGAAGTCGACCAGGATCTTAAACTATGTCCTGTCTACTTTTCTGGAACTGCGCAGGATACTGGAGAAGGTAGGCAACAAAGAGCCAGCCGTCAAGGAGGTTGACGGCTGGCCTGATGAGCATTAAATTTTACGGCCCAACTTCGACATCGCGGATGTCTTTTCGCGCCATGGATCTTGAAAGACGATTAACTGCGTTCAAGTAGGCCCGAGCCGATGCCTCGACCACGTCTGTCGAAACACCTCGACCGGATACCTTGAATTCGCCGTAAGCCAGTTGTACGACGACCTCGCCTTGGGCGTCCTCTCCGCCGGTGACCGAGGATACAGTAAAGCCCACGAGATTGGTCTGAAGGCCGGTTGCAATCTGGATCGCCTTGCCGGCGGCATCTATCATGCCATTGCCATCAGCTCGCGCTTCGAGTCTCTCGCCTCCCTTGGTAATCACCACCCTTGCATTGGGGGTTCCCACGGTGCCGCCGCCTACTTCGAGTTCCGCCAGACTGTACATGTTTGACGCCTCGGAACTGATTTCATCTGCGACCAGTGCTTCGAGGTCCGCTTCGGTTATCTCCATCTTGCGGTCAGCGAGTTCCTTGAACCTGAAGAATGCCTGATTTAGGGTATCTCCGTGCACTTCTAAGCCCATGTTCTTGAGTGTCTCTGAAAATGCGTGCCTTCCAGAGTGCTTGCCCAGCACGATCTGGGAGCCCTTTTGGCCCACACTTTGAGCGTCAATGATCTCGTAGGTTTCGCGGTCCATCAACACTCCGTGCTGGTGGATTCCAGATTCGTGGGTAAAAGCGTTCTTGCCCACAACCGCTTTGTTGTATTGAACCGGGTATCCGGTGAGGCGGGATACAAGGCGCGATGTTCTTGCCAGCTCTTCGGTGCGAATCTGGGTACTGATTCCGGGGAACTGATCTGGGCGAATTTTAACCGCCATGACCACCTCCTCCAACGCGGCGTTTCCAGCCCTCTCACCAAGTCCGTTTATGCAGACCTCCACCTGGCGTGCTCCAGCTTGTACCCCGGCAAGCGAATTTGCCGTAGCTAGCCCGAGATCGTTGTGACAGTGGGTTGATATGACGAAGTTGCCCGAAATCTGTGACTTTACGTACTGGATCAACGCTCCGAAATCCCACGGAATCCCGTACCCTACTGTGTCGGGAATGTTGAGCGTAGTTGCCCCGGAGTCGACGGCGGTCTGGAGCACTTGCAGCATGAAGTCAAGAGGAGTACGAGTCGCGTCTTGAGGTGAAAATTCCACATCCATTGTGTGTGATCTTGCCCTCTCAACTCCCTGCATGGTCTCCGCCAGAACCTGATGCTGGTCCATCTTGAGCATGTGCTCCATGTGGGACGGGCTGGTCGAGATGAAGACATGGATGCGCGCCTTCTCGGCATCTCTAAGCGCTTCCCAGCACCTGTCGACGTCGCCAAGGTGCGTTCGAGAGAGGCCGGCGATAATTGGCCCATGGACCTGCCGTGCGATTGCCTGGACAGCGTCAAAATCCCCTTGAGATGCGACAGGGAAACCAGCTTCAATGTAATCCACATTGAGTCGGGCAAGCTGTTCGGCGATTTCAAGTTTTTCTGCCGAGTCGAGAGAGATTCCCGGTGATTGCTCGCCATCCCTCAGGGTCGTGTCGAAGATTATTAACTTTTCGTCCATCTGCCTACCTTATCCCTTTCAGTGTCGCAACGTGCTTGCGCTGCAGCCCCGGTTTTCCGCCAACAAAAAACCTCCTGGCCTTGGGGCACAGGAGGTAAGGCGAGCGTTAGAAACGCTCGCTGCTATCCAAGAAGGAGGGTGGCTGCAAATGCAATACGCACGAATATATGATTGCGCAAAATAGCACTCCCAGTCAAGTCTTTTCCCAAATCAAAATCCGAGTTCCTCGACATGAGTCATATCGATGCGATTCTTTATGATCGATATTGCCTGTGGATTGGAGTCAACAGCAATGAATCGCCTCCCGAGCGTTTGGGCCGCTGAGGCCGTCGTGCCACTACCGGCGAAGAAATCTAGGACCCATGACTTAGGATTCGATGAGGCTTGAATAATGCGCTTTAGTATCGCCTCGGGTTTTTGGTTCGGATATCCAGTGCGCTCACTTCCGGCCGTGTGGACTATCGTTTGCCACCAAACGTCCGTCGGAACCTTACCTCTAGTGGCTTTTTCCCTTGTCACCAAGCCAGGAGCCATATAGGGAATCCGCTGTATCTCCTCGTAGTTGAATATATGCTTTCCCATTGCCTTCACGTATACAAGAATGGTATCGTGCTTGGCCGGCCACCGGCGTTTTGATCTGCCTCCAAAATCGTAGGCCCAGATGATCTCATTG
>DAHVOF010000096.1 GCA_027318945.1 Actinomycetota bacterium
GGCGTGCCACTAGTGACCCAAGGAGGCAATACGGGGCTAGTCGGCGGAGCTATTCCGGTGCGTAAAGCAATAATTCTTAGCACAAAGTTCCTGGGCGGAATTGAAATAGAATCAGGGACGCAGATCGCGAAGGTTGGCGCAGGTGTAACTCTAGGTGAGCTGAATGCGCTGGCTAAAACGTATGGACTTCGTTTTGCAGTCGATATGGCATCTCGCGATAGCGCAACGATTGGTGGGATGGTTGCGACAAATGCCGGAGGAATCAATGTGATTCGCTATGGAGGAATGCGCCGCCAGCTTATCGGCATTGAAGCGGTCCTGGGCAATGGCCAGCTAATAAGCAGATTGGACGGGCTGGACAAGGACAATGCTGGCTACGATTGGTCGTCAATTCTCTGCGGTTCGGAAGGGACGCTTGGTGTTGTGACTAGGGCAATGATGAAATTGGTGCCATTGCCGGCTCATAAATCCGTTGCACTCCTGGCGGTGGACGATCTCGGAGACGCGGTTGACGTC
Source organism: Actinomycetota bacterium (assembly GCA_027318945.1). Classification (GTDB taxonomy): domain Bacteria; phylum Actinomycetota; class Acidimicrobiia; order Acidimicrobiales; family Acidimicrobiaceae; genus SCQM01. Next base: position 517 of record DAHVOF010000096.1, read on the forward strand.
ATGGTGGAGGTGAAAAAGCGATTCAGATTTCTATCCGCCGCCGAGTTCATGACCAGCAGAGGACTTGCTTTAGTTCAAAGGCTGCAGGGCGCAAAGTGGCCTCTTGCTACCATCCCTCCATACTCGCTTCTGCTTGAGGTTTCCGACGATAGCGATGCAACCGAGGAGCTTGCAGCTTTTTTAGAGGAAAGCGGTGTCGTTCGAGATGCAGTCTTGGCGGATGACTCCGCAAGTACCGGGCTTTGGTATTGGCGGGAGCGACATACGGAGGCCATTAGCCGATATGGACTTGTTAGGAAGTTGGATGTTGCCGTCCCGGTAAGGTCGATCGCCCGATTCGTGAATGAAGTGCAGGAAATAGTTGAGCTAGAGCGACCTTTAGCAGATGTGGTGTTGTTCGGTCACCTGGGCGACGGTAATGTCCATGTCAATTTGCTTAATTTGGGCTCAGGGGACGACCAGCTTGATCACGAGATCTTGGCAGTCGTGGCATCCTATGGCGGCTCGATTTCTGCTGAGCATGGCATTGGGAGAGCAAAGGTCGCGGATCTCTCCCTGACTAGAACGTCTGCCGATATCGAATCCATGGTCAGCATAAAACGGGCTTTGGATCCCTCCTTAATCCTTAATCCAGGTGTCCTTTTCGGATAATTGATTGCGTCGTTGGGTGCAGCTTTAAGGGTAGCCTGATAGGTATAGTGGCAGACAAGCTGATCGTCAAGGGTGCCAGAGAGCATAATCTCAAGGACATCTCGGTAGAGATGCCCAGAAACAGTTTTGTAGTAATTACGGGACTTTCGGGCTCGGGAAAATCGTCCCTTGCATTTGACACGATATTTGCTGAGGGTCAGAGGCGCTACGTGGAGTCGCTGTCTGCCTATGCACGGCAATTTCTCGGACAGATGGATAAGCCGGATGTTGATTTTATTGAAGGTTTGTCACCTGCGATCTCTATTGATCAAAAGTCCTCTTCCCATAATCCACGTTCAACGGTAGGCACAATCACCGAAATCTACGATTATCTACGCCTGCTGTACGCCAGGGTCGGGCAGCCCCACTGCCCCAACTGCGGCGACCTCGTATCGCGACAAAGTCCATCTCAAATTGTCGATACCGTTATGGCTCTGGCTGAAGGTACCCGCTTCAGTGTAATGGCACCTGTAGTCAGAGGCCGGAAGGGCGAATATCTTACCCTCCTAGATGATTTAGCGAAAACGGGATATGCGAGAGTGAGAATCGACGGACAGAATTACGAGCTGTCCGAAAGGGGGAAAATTGATCTCGGTAGGTATGAATCCCACACTATCGAGGTGGTGGTAGACAGGCTTATCCGTCGGGAAGGCATCGAGAGACGGTTGACAGATTCAGTCGAGACCGCGTTAAAAATCGCTGACGGTGTAGTCGAAATCCTGGTTCAAAAGGACTCTCTAAATACGACCGACAATAATGAGGAAGTATTAATCTTCTCCGAGGCATGTGCATGTGTAAAATGCGGGATCTCGCTGGGCGAATTGGAACCAAGGAACTTTTCCTTCAATTCACCTTATGGAGCGTGCTCAAGCTGCCTCGGGCTTGGAACAAGGTTTGAGGTTGATCCGGACCTGGTTATACCGAATCCAAATCTTGCCTTAGCTCAAGACGCGATTGCGCCATGGGCCTCGGCGCGCTCCAGCTACTTTAGAAGGTTGCTGGCGGCTTTGTCGGAACAATATGGATTTTCGCTTAACGCGCCGTGGAAGAGCCTTTCCGACGAGGTGCGGCACCTAGTACTTTATGGTGATTCCGCCGGACCTGTAACTGTTAGGTATACCAACCGTTTCGGGACCAGGCGACGTATTAACTTTAACTACGAAGGCGTAGTGGAGTATCTCCAGAGAAGGCACTCTGACGCAGAGACGGACTACCAGAGAGAGTTAGTCGAAGGATACATGCGGCAGGCTCCCTGCCATAGTTGTGCCGGCGCACGATTAAAACCCGAATTTTTGGCCGTCACGGTCGGCGACTTCAGCATATTTGAGCTCTGTTCCTTGTCGATCAGGAGCTGCCGTGAAAGTCTCAATCAACTCAGTTTAAGCGACAGAGACAAACTCATTGCAGCGGCTGTCATGCGAGAGATACTAGCTCGGCTTGATTTTCTCCTAGACGTGGGCCTCGACTACCTTACCCTAGCGAGGCCGGCGGCAACTCTTTCTGGAGGTGAAGCGCAGAGGATTCGCTTAGCCTCTCAGATTGGATCGGGTTTGACAGGGGTTCTTTATGTGCTCGACGAGCCATCAATAGGACTTCATCAGCGTGACAACAATAGGTTGATCGAAACGCTTATAAAACTCAAGCGACTCGATAACACGGTGATCGTTGTCGAGCACGACGAGGAGACCATTCGCGCAGCTGATTTTGTGATCGACATGGGGCCGGGAGCTGGAGAACATGGTGGCGAGGTGGTGGCAATTGGATCCGTGGAGGATCTCATCAATGAGCCTCGGTCCATCAGCGGAGCGTACCTCGGTGGGAGGAAAGTGATAACGGTTCCTCTTCGGCGCCGAAAATTAACTTCGGATTGGCTCGTGGTCAAGAATGCTCGCCAAAATAATTTAAGGAATCTTGATGTAGAAATTCCCCTTGGAGCCTTCGTCGTCGTTACGGGGGTTTCGGGTTCGGGGAAGTCTTCGCTGGTCAACGAGATTCTTCTGAAGGCATTGCTTAAGAGCGTTTACGGTTCCAAGGTTGTTCCGGGTTTGCATGATCAAATCATTGGCGTCGAAAATATCGATAAAGTGGTAGACATCGACCAGTCGCCAATTGGACGTACACCGCGATCGAATGCAGCGACGTATACCGGTGTATTTGATCACATAAGGAAGTTATTCGCTCAAACTCCCGAGGCGAGGGTTAGGGGATACCAACCCGGAAGATTTTCCTTCAATGTCAAGGGAGGCCGATGCGAGGGTTGTGCCGGCGACGGAACGTTGAAGATAGAAATGAACTTTCTTCCTGACGTCTATGTTCCTTGCGAGGTTTGCAAAGGTTCCCGCTACAACAGAGACACGCTAGAAATAATGTTCAAAGGCAAGAATATCGCGGATGTTTTGAACATGTCTTCTTCCGAAGCCCTGGACTTCTTTTCGAACCAGTCGTCCATTGTACGCTATCTGTCGACGCTGGTTGAAGTAGGTCTCGGCTACATTAGGCTTGGTCAACCTGCTCCGACGTTGTCGGGAGGTGAGGCGCAAAGAGTGAAATTGGCCTCGGAACTCGCGAAAAGACCAACTGGCCACACGATATATATTCTCGATGAGCCGACAACGGGGCTGCACTTCGATGATATCAGTAAGCTCCTTCTCGTACTTGGGAAGCTCGTCGATTCCGGGAACACCGTAGTAGTTATTGAACACAACCTTGATGTGATCAAAACGGCGGATTACATAATCGATTTGGGACCAGAAGGAGGAGATCGGGGAGGCCTGGTGATTGCCAAGGGAACCCCAGAAATGGTTGCGGAATCTGACACGAGCTACACCGGTTCCTATCTCCGGGCTGTCCTTCGAAACCCCGGGCAGTCTCGATGAGTGGTTCATAAAGTAGAGGTTTCGTGATCAAGCGCATAACCCCGTCGCTTATTCCGAAGGAGCCCGGGTCATACTTATTTAAAGACGGCGACGGCCGCGTTATTTACGTTGGCAAGGCGACCTCGCTTCGCAACAGGCTCGGTAGCTATTTCCAACCGATTGGCAATCTTCATCCCAGAACCGCCGCCATGGTGTCTGAAGCAAAATCGGTTGAGTGGATTGTTGTGAACAACGAAATCGAGGCCCTCATACTCGAACACAATCTCATCCAAAAGTTCCGACCTCGCTTCAACGTTAGGATGACTGACGACAAGAGCTACCCATTCTTGGCCATCAGCACGGATCATCAATGGCCCCGAGCTGGTATCATGCGCGGTCAGCGCAAGAAAGGCGCCCGGTATTACGGTCCCTATCCCCACCAAGCGGCAATACGAGAAATACTTGACTTGATACTGCGTACATTTCCTATTCGAACATGTCTGGATGGCCAGTTCGTTCGGCATGAGCGTCTTGGGAGGCCGTGCCTTTTGTATCACATAGGCCGATGCAGCGGACCGTGCATCGGAGCCATCACCGCCGAGCGGTACAATCAGCTGATTGCGGAGATGGGAAGGTTTCTCAAAGGCGAGACAAAGGAGTTTGTAGAGAAGGCTAAGGCAGAGATGAGAAGTGCCGCAAAAGAGCTGAATTTTGAGCAGGCTGCGCAAATTCGTGACAGGTTGGCGCTGATCGAAAAAGCTATCGACAAGCAGCAGATGGTTGGCGGGGAGTCATTCAATTCGGATATCTTTGGCGTTTTTGAGGACGAGATAGAAGCCGCTGTACAGATTTTTTTCGTGCGTAGAGGGAGAGTCGTGGGGCGAAAAGGGATCCTGATCGATAAGGTGGAGGACCTCGACTCGGCTTCGCTTCTCGGGCAAGTTCTAGAGAAATATTATTCCGAAACACCTCTTGAAATTCCGATCGAGATCATTGTGCCCTTGTTTCCAGCTAATTGTGAAGTCATCGAACAGTGGATCGCGAGTATTCGAGGAGGACCAACTCATATAAGGGTTGCAACGCGGGGGGATAAGCGAGCTCTCTTGGAAACGGTGAGTAATAATGCGGCAGCAGAGTTCAAGAGAAATCGGATGTCGAGAGCTACAGACCACAATTCGCGTGCACGAGCGCTTACTTCATTAGCCGAGGCTCTCGGTATCTCTGCACCGCTTTTGAGGATCGAGTGTTACGACATGAGCCACCTCCAGGGCACCAACTATGTCGGTTCGATGGTTGTCATGGAAGACGGATTGCTCAAAAGATCGGACTATCGTCGGTTCAGAGTCAACATCGATAAAAATGACGATTACGCAGCCATGTACGAGGTACTTAGCAGGCGCCTGAATCATCTAATGGAGCCTGAAGACAGTAGACATACCGGGTCATCTGTCCGGAGATTCTCTTATCCACCGTCCCTGATACTTGTAGATGGTGGTAAAGGCCAGTTGAGAATGGCCCAAGAGGCACTTCGTGATTCAGGATATTCGGGCGAAATCGCTCTCGCCTCTCTTGCCAAGCAATTCGAAGAGGTCTTCGTGCCGGATAAAGTTGATCCGGTCCGGATTCCGCGGGGATCCGACGCCATTTACCTTCTTCAGCAGCTTCGCGACGAGGCTCATAGATTTGCAATATCCTATCATCGCGAGTTACGGACAAAAGGAATGACTCTCTCGGCCCTGGAGTCAACACCAGGAGTTGGACCAGCGCGAGTTAAGAGGCTTTTAAGCCAGTTCGGAACTATAAGAAGGCTGAGAGCTGCATCTCTCGACGAACTAGAGGGCATTGGCTGGCTGCCCAGCTCTGTCGGGCGTAACCTTTACGAAGTCCTTCATGGCATAACCGAGCAAAGTCACTGATAAAGGCGTTTAGCCTCTTCAGTAATGGATATGAACTCTGAATCGCCTTTATTTAGTGAATTCGATGAGATTGCAGGCGAACTTTGGGAAAATAATGCTCAATGGTGGCAGAGAGGCTTTACGGAAGGCGCAGATCCGGAATACGAGGAGCAGATCGTTCCACTGCTGCGCTACAACCTCACTAGTTCCCATCGAGTTCTCGATGTAGGAACTGGAGAAGGTCAGCTGTCACGCATAGCGAGCAAGGTGCATGGCGTGACATTCGTAGCAGGAATAGATCCCACTTGGCCCCAGATCGAAGAGGCGCACAAAAGGTCTTCGCACATCGCGTATTCCCGGTCCGAGGCTGCTGCAATTCCCTTTTCGAACGGCTCGTTCGATACCGTCATAGCGTGTCTAGTTTTCGAGCACATCTCTGATGTGGCGGGAGCAGCAGCTGAGGTGTCGAGGGTTCTCGAAGTTGGCGGCACTTTTCTATTCTTTCTTAATCATCCTTTATTACAGACACCCAATTCTGGATGGATCGACGACCATATAATAGGGGAGCAGTACTGGAGAATTGGGCGGTATCTAATTGAAGAACGGACTGTGGAAGAGGTCGAAAAAGATGTCTATATACCATTCATTCACCGGCCGTTACATACCTACGTGAACATGCTTGCGGGTGTGGGACTTTTCCTCACCCATATGGAGGAACCATCTCCACCTAGGGGCTTTTTGGATAAGGCGCCGGAGTATCTCGAGGCTGCCACCATCCCGAGGCTGATGTTTATGAGGTTTACAAAGGCATAGGCGGCTGAAGTGCGTCGTGTATCGAAGTTGGCCGCGGAGGTACGTAAAGGGGTGTGGTCGAATGAGCGAATTCGTGATAGTTGCTGGAATGAGTGGAGCCGGCAGATCGAATGCAGCCGCAGTTTTCGAAGACCTCAACTGGTTCGTCATTGACAACATGCCCCCCGCGCTAATTTCAAAGGTGACGGAACTTGTAAACCGTCCGGGTTCAGAGACTGAGCGGGTGGTGCTCGTCATTGGACGTGGCGGCTCGGACTACATGGCCGATCTCAGCCCTGAGCTGGACAGCCTGCTCGCCTCGGGTGCACGGGTTCGAGTGCTGTTTCTCGACTCCTCCGACGAGGTGCTTATACAGCGGTATGAAGGTACCCGCAGAAGGCATCCTCTGGGCGGTGCAGGGCTCGCGGAGGATATCAGGCGCGAACGGGAAATGCTGGCCTCACTGAAGGATCAAGCTGACATTGTGATTGATACTTCGGAGCTGAATGTTCATGAACTTCGCGACAAGATATTAAGCTTCTTCGAATCCGAAGAACATGACCCGATAATGAGGATCTCCATTGTATCGTTCGGATACAAATACGGCATTCCACGAGATGTTGACCTCATCTTCGATGTCCGATTTATTCCGAATCCACATTGGATCCCAGAGCTACGGCCCCACACGGGGTTGGAGAAGGGGGTAAGGGAGTATGTCTTGGCGCAGAGCGAGTCGATCGAGTTTCTGAAGAAGCTCGATGACATGTTCGACTTTTTGCTTCCCGCCTTTCAAAAAGAGGGAAAATCATATCTGAATATCGCCATAGGCTGCACTGGTGGTAAGCACCGCTCGGTTGCAATTGCGGAGGGGATGTTGCCGGTATTTCGCAAGAGGGGATTTGACCCAAGAGTCAGCCACAGGGATATTTCGAGGTAGCAATGTCATTAACAAACGGCAAAGAGCTAGTTGTTGCTCTGGGAGGCGGGCACGGACTTGCGGCTTCGCTACGCTCACTCGTACTAGCAGGCGCAGATCCTCTAGGCGTGGTATCGGTTGCGGACGACGGCGGCTCAAGCGGGAGAATTCGAGCTGATTTTGGACTCGAACCGCCTGGTGACGTGAGAAAGTGTTTGGTTGCTCTTGCTGCGCACTCGTCGATCTGGACCTCCGTATTCGACTACAGGTTTGAGAGCGGGGAACTGTCGGGACACAGCTTGGGCAATTTGATAATTGCAGGCCTCACAGAGGTTACGGGAGATTTCACCTTTGCAATCAAGCTCGCTCAAGATTTGATAGGTGCAAAAGGTGCGCTTCTCCCGTCCTCCACTGAGCCGGTTACTCTGGCGGCAAAGGTGGGCGGACAAGTCGTAATCGGCCAGGTGAATGTAATGCGCTCTAGCGGAATTGAGTCTGTATACACAATTCCTGAAAGTCCTCCGGTCCCCGAAGCGGTTCTAGCCGCGATCAAAACCGCGGGCACCATCGTCGCAGGACCTGGCTCGCTCTTTACGTCAGTTCTTGCCGTTCTTTGTGTTCCGGGCATCCAGTCGGCTGTCAAAGAGAGCTTTGGGCAAAAGATTTACGTAGTGAATCTTAGGCAGCAGCCGTCTGAGACGCTTGATTTTAATATTTCTGATCACATTAGAGCCTTGGTGGAGTACGGGTTTGTGCCGGACTTAATTTTGGCAGATAATGCATTCATGGAACTTGGAGATTCGCTCAGTTTCTGTAAAAGAATTGGCGCGAAGCTAGTCGTTCATCAACTTGCAGATCCCAGCGGGCGCGTCCACGACCCAATTTTGCTTGCCAATGCATTTAAAGAATACGGTTAAGTCGAAATACTTTGTGGGATTTTCATGGACCGGCGAGGTTTCAAACAATTGGTATAGGCTTTAGCGAGATTTCAGCGCGGCGAGAGATGCGATTTACTTGAAGGCACGGTAGTTGAGTAACTTTTACGTGGAGGAATAATGACCCTAAGGGTTGGAATTAACGGCTTTGGGCGGATTGGCCGGAATTTTTACAGAGCGGTAAGAGCGACGGGCGCCGACATTGAAATAGTTGCAGTAAATGATCTAACTTCTGTGGCAACAAATGCGCACCTGTTGGCCTACGATTCGACGCTCGGAAGACTTGGCGTAAAAGTAAGCGTCGTTGACGATGGGATACTCGTGGGCGATAGTCTTCTCAGGGTCTACGGAGAGCGTGATCCCAAATCGTTGCCTTGGAACGATTTGGTCGTCGACGTGGTCATTGAATCCACGGGAATATTTACCGACGGCAAGTCCGCCACTGCGCATATAGAAGCTGGTGCAAAGAAGGTGATTATTTCGGCGCCGGCCACGAATGTCGACGAAACCTTTGTGGTCGGCGTAAACGACCACCTTTACGATTCCGGAAAACATCACGTAATCTCGAATGCTTCATGTACCACGAACTGTTTCGTTCCCATGATGAAGGTTCTTGATGACTCTTTCGGTATCCGCAAAGGCCTCATGACAACTGTTCACGCCTATACAAACGATCAGAACCTTTTGGATCTGGCACACAAGGATTTGCGGAGGGCAAGAGCTGCGGCAGTCAATATCGTGCCATCGTCGACAGGTGCCGCAAAAGCGACGGGACTGGTGATGCCAAAATTGAAGGGGCATTTAGACGGAACCTCCCTCCGTGTCCCCGTGCAAGATGGATCGATCACCGATGCCAACGTGATAGTAAATGGTTCGGTAACTGCAGGTGACGTAAACCTCGCCTTTAAAACAGCTTCCGAGTCCGGCAGCCTCGCTGGCGTCCTTGAATACTCGGAGTCGCCGCTTGTTTCATCGGATATAGTCGGTTCTCCCGCGTCGTGCACTTTCGATTCTCTTCTGACGATGGCAATGGACTTGGAAAACGGGTCTACCTTAGTCAAGGTATTCGGTTGGTACGACAACGAGTGGGGATATTCAAACAGGCTTGTCGATCTTGCAATGCTCGTTGGGGCAGAATTTTAGGAGATCAGCTTTCACTATCGTAGCAATAGTGGCGGAAGCGGAGTTGGTAGGTATTACATGTTTATTCCACAGCTTGAGGATCTCGGCGACGTGCGTGGTAAAACAGTTCTTGTGCGCTGCGATTTCAACGTTCCCGTGGCGAGAAATGAGAACGGTGAGCTTGAGATCGTTGATGATTTTCGAATCCGCTCCTCGATTCCTACACTCAAGTGGCTTTTGGATCGCGGAGCGAAAGTCATCGCAACTTCCCACATAGGAAGACCGCACGGGAAGTATGACCCAGATCTGACAATAGCTCCGATGGCGAAACGCTTGCATGAGCTGCTACCGAAGGTTGAGGTAATGGAAAATCTTCGTTTCTCCAAGGGAGAAGAGGAGAACGATGACCAGTACGTCCGGGAGTTGATTCGAGGTGTAGACCTATACGTCGACGACGCATTTGGGGCTGCTCATCGTCAGCATGCTTCGATTGTTGGACCACCAAAATATATTAAGTCAGCAGCAGGACGATTGATGGCCAAGGAGGCCGAGGTCCTGTCAACATTGCTGGAAGCGCCGAATCGACCTTTCGTGGGCATAATGGGCGGATCTAAGGTATCTGACAAGATGGGCCTTATCCGCGCTCTGCTCGATAAGGTTGACAAGATGATCGTCGGGGGAGGGATGGCCTTCTCTTTCCTGGCGGCAACAGGCCATGGTGTAGGCAACTCCCTGGTTGAGCCTGACCAGTTCGTCCTGTGTAGGGAATTGATAGCTTCGAATGACAAGCTAATTTTGCCAATCGACTATGTCGCGCTGGACGCCAACGGCAAGTTCGGTCGAGAATGCAGGACGGGATCAGCCAAAATTTTCGAGCATGAAATACCTGACCAGTGGAAGGGCCTTGACATCGGACCGAAGTCAATCCAAAAATTTGACGAGATTATCATGGGCGCAAAAACAGTTCTTTGGAACGGGCCGCTTGGGGTCTGTGAAGATCCTCGATTCTCTGCCGGCACTAAGGCCATAGCCAGTGCCGTAGCGCATTTCGGCGGCTTTTCGGTGGTCGGTGGCGGTGATAGCGCCGCCGCGATAGAAGGGATGGGCCTTGCGGACAAGATCTCCCATCTTTCGACAGGCGGCGGGGCTTCGCTCGAGTTTCTCGAAAACGGAGATCTTCCAGGGCTTAGAGCGCTCAGAGAATCACCGTCGTGAATAGTTGCATTATTTTGACTATTAAAACAGATCACGCGAAGGTACGGGACACTCGAGGAAAGAGCTTATGGCGAAAGTAAGAAATGAGTTTGAACTAAAGCCAAATCCAAAGAGTGGTCGATATCGTTTGATCAGCGCCAATTGGAAGATGAATCTTAATCATTTAGAAGCAATTCGAAATGTTCAAAAACTCACTTTTCTTCTTAGGCCGGCTGATTACTCTTATACGGAAATTTCAATACATCCCCCATTTACCGATTTGCGGCCTCTTCAACTGCTCATTGACTCCGACCGCATGCGGTTTCGTTTAGGGGCTCAAAATTGCCATTTTGAGCCATCTGGAGCATACACGGGAGAGATATCCGCACCGATGCTAGCGAAGATGAGCGTTTCGCACGTGATCGTTGGACATTCCGAACGCCGTAAATACTTTGGTGAGAGCGATGACATGATACGCGCAAAGGTGGGTGCTGTGTTTGCGTCTCAAATGACTCCCATTATTTGCGTGGGAGAAAGTTTAGAGGAGAGAGAAGAGGCTCAGACTGAAGCCCGGATTCGTTCTCAGGTTGAGTCAGCGCTTTCATTTCTGGCGCCAGAGCTTGCGGAACGCTGCGTGATTGCTTACGAACCAATTTGGGCTATTGGAACCGGCGTGAGCGCAAATCCGACCGATGCGCAAAAAGGAGCGCTAATCATACGAAGTGTGTTTGCGGACCTCTGGGGGACCGGTGTGGCAGACAAGGTACGAATACAATATGGGGGATCTGTGAATCCAAGCAATGCCGCCGAATTTATGCAACTTGACGATATTGATGGGCTGCTCGTTGGTGGTGCTGCCCTGGACCCGGATTCCTTCGCTAGGATTATCCAGGCGTAGTTGCTATGGGAGTCTTGCGCCATTGGAGAAAGTACAAGGGGCCGGCACGAATTTGCCAGCTTTTCGGGTCAGGAAGGGCAGTTAATTAGATGTTGACGGCCGTGTTGATTGTTATCCACCTCATCGTTTCGGTGGGATTGGTGCTCTTCATTTTGCTTCACTCAGGTAGAGGCGGTGGATTGTCGGACATGTTTGGCGGCAGCATTGGATCTGCTGCAGCCGGTTCCACCGTGGTCGAGCGAAATTTAGATCGCATCACCATTGTGCTAATCGTGATTTTTGCTTTTACGTCAGTTGCGTTGGGCCTGCGTCTTTAGTCCGGCCTGGTGGATGGGCAAATTGTTTCCGGTTCTTTCTCGGATGAACCATAGAGTGCTCGGTAGGCTACTGGTTTTGTCCCTGTGTCTTACGTCGGCATCCTGCGGTAGTTCCAGCATTGGTGTCGCTGGAACTACAACAACCTCGTCAACTTCTATAACAATTCTGCCGCAGATGACACAGCTGGCTTTTCCGGTACCATACCTTCCACAGAACTTTAATCCAAACACACCTGCGGGTGACCAGAGTGTGACACGGCAGATCATGGCGAACGTTTGGCCATCGGTGTTTTATGAAAATTCGAAATATCAACCCGTCTTGAATTCCACGTTAATGGACTCAGCGGAACTCGTGTCAACGAACCCCGAGGAAATTGTCTATAAGATAAACCCTAAGGCTGTTTGGAGTGATGGAGTTCCTATTTCGGCTGCTGATTTCATTTTTAACTGGAAAGCCCAGGCTGGAAGTGGAAAGCTTTTAGACGCCTCTAACGCACCATTTCTTGCCAACTCCACGATCGGTTACTCGGACATCAAGTCAATAAAGTCTTCCAACGGAGGCAAGACCGCTACCGTTGTGTTCCAGAAATACTTTTCCGAGTGGGAGTCGCTTTTCCAACCATTAGTTCCGGCGCACATAGCTGAGCGGGTAGGGTGGAATGCCGGTTTTGAACTCGCGACCCCCACGGTTGAGGTTGCCGGCGGTCCGTACGAAATTGACAAGGTGATACCGGGAAAGGAAGTCACACTTAACCGGAATCCTCGCTATTGGGGAAAACAAGCGGTAATTTCTCAAATTAAATTCGTCGATGATCCGAATCCTACCAAGTACGCAGCCCAGATGGCTGATGGATCATTAAATTTGATCGATTCTCCTTCGACGGATTTGCTCTATTCCGATCTCAAGGTACTCCCAAACGTCGTGGTCCACCTGGTTCCGTCTTCATCCATCCAAGAGCTGATATTCAATCTCTCCAGTGCTCCGCTATCCGATCCGAAAGTGCGCCAAGCAATCGCCCTTGGAATTGATCGGCAGGCAATTACCGGATCTGTGCTTGGAAGCTACGACGCAGGTGCCAAACCTGCAGGGAATAACATCTTTCAGCCGGGGTTGCAACAGTACCAGGATAATGGAAAAAGCTTTTTGACTGCGGATCCGTCACGCGCGGTGGCTACCCTTCTTGCGGATGGCTACAAGCGCTCAATCTCAGGAATCATGACCAAGAACGGCCAACCACTGGTTCTAAAAATTGCAGTGGATAGCGGGAACGAGCAGCTACTGTACGTTGAGGAGTTGATAACCGAGGAGCTTTCGGCAATAGGGATAGTCGTGAACCCGGTGAACTTCCCGGCTAGCGTCCTTCAAAGTTCGGTGCTAAGTAAAGGCGACTTCGACATGGCCATAGTATCTGAGTCGGCATCACCAAACGCTGCCTTCCACGTGAGCCGATATCAGTCGAAATCTAACGGTTCTGGTGGTAATTACTCGAGATACTCGAGCAAGCAAGCGGACAGTCTGATTAGGAGTGCGGCCAGCGAGTTAGATCCGGCTTCATCAGATCTTGTCTACAACGAGTTAGACCAACTTATCTGGAAGAATCTCCCGACGATTCCTCTC
>DAHVOF010000100.1 GCA_027318945.1 Actinomycetota bacterium
CTCCCGCACAGCCGCCAGACGAAGTGGCCCGCTATCGCGCGGTGCTCCGGTCTGCACTTCTCAGAGACGAGCTGGATAGATTTGGGGTGCCCGACGTTACCGGTGTTTGGCAGCACGAAGTCGGTGGTGCACGAATGTTTACCGTGATCTCAATCAAGCAGCGCTACCCTGGACATGCTCGTCAGGTCCTTCATCTCGCTTCTCAGAGCAGATCGGCGGCCTATGCGGGACGATATACCGTTGTTGTTGATGAGGATATAGACCCGTCGAACCTTGAAGAGGTCATGTGGGCAGTCTCGTCCCGAAGCGATCCCGCGACTTCTATCGATATCGTCCAAAGGGCGTGGAGCACCCCACTTGACCCGCGCATAACGCCTGACCAAAAGGCTGCCGGTGACTACAGCAGCTCACGCGCGCTCATCGATGCCTGCAGACCATGGGAGTGGCGCGACAAGTTCCCGCCGGTAAATGTGCCTCCGCGTGACATCAGAGAAGCTGCACGGAAGCGCTGGGCACATCTGCTCGACGACTAGAAATCGAGCTCGCAACTTAGCTGCGTGCTCAAAAAAATTAATGTGCCTCTCGCACAATGCGCTGTCCCAAAGGGCGGCGCATTGTTGCATTCCTCTATACGGAACCCGTCAAAGTTCCCTGAATTATCAACACCTTCGCCCAACCGCGCCAACAGCATCTCCTAGGAAACGTATGGCTGGCTGCGCCTCCCTGCCACAGGCCCGCTCGATCCTTTTCCAGCCGCGTTATTTGCTAGCGGCAATATAACAAGATCTTTCCTTGTCTCTGACTTGCGTAATAACAAAAACAATTTCTGAACTGCCTTGATGCTACGCATATAACTACCGTGAACCGTCGCATAATTAAAACCAGCGTGCCCAGAAACCTCGCTAGAAAATCATTCCGACAAACTTTACAGGTCCAAGTTGCCAAGAGACTCAATGCTTTCCGACACATTGGCTAAATGTGTGACATAAACTTCGCAGTACAGGCTTCTATCGGCGACAGCAGCGATAAACGTCATGACAATCTTCTGTGCAGATGCTGATATCCAATCGAGTCAAAGCTGCAAGCGCCCGGGGGATAAGTCAGTGCAAGTAATTAAGGGGTGTTTAGGGTGCCGGAAGATCGTAATTATGAACCTAGTCCGAACCCCAGAGTACGCGAGCAAGTTGAACTGTACGAGCGATCCGGCGGCACTCAGGGCAACACCCAAAGGGACACGGGAATCCCGGTAATCATAGTCACAAGCATCGGTGCAAAGTCCGGCATGCTTCGCAAGAATCCGGTAATTCGAGTGGAGGCTGGCGGAGTGTACGCCATAATTGCCTCGCGGGGAGGGGCTCCCAACAATCCGCAGTGGTACCACAACCTGATAGCCAATCCCGACAAGGTGATGATACAGGATGGACCATATCGTTTTGAGGTTACGACCAGGCAAGCGGAGGGCCAAGAACGTGAGCTTTGGTGGAATCGCGCTGTAGCCACTTTTCCCACTTACGCCAGCTACCAGGAGAAGACTGAGCGACAAATTCCAGTGATCTTAGCCACGAAGCGCCCTTGAATAGTTTCACTCGAAAACCCAACTTGGGAGTTTGATGGAACAACTATTGCTAAGACACCGCAATAACATCGGTTGGATACCGATCAATCAGCATAGGACCATCCTTTGTCACGACAACCATGTACTCGATTCTCACGGTCGACAAACCTGGTATTCCGGCTCGTCCTTCAACCGCTATAACCATGCCCTCTTTGACCTCTTGAGGAAATTCCAGCGACCATTGACGATTCACTACAGGCTGCTCGTATTGATGGAGGCCGATACCGTGTCCAATCTCGATCGTAAGCAGCTCTGCCTCCTTCTCGAATCCAAGCTCTTTGGCGTCAGGGAAGTGCCTTGCCGCAGAACTGGTGTCCCCACCAGGCACGAGTTCGCTTATAACTCCTAGAAGCCGGCCCTGCAGCTCTTCCATCCATCCCCGCTCGTCCTCTGTCGGTTCACGTCCTACGCTAAAGGTCCGGTAGGAACACGCGTTATATCCCAGATAGCTGGTACCGCACACATTGCCGAAGAGGAGATCCCCAGGAGTGATGAAGAGATTGGTGCCTTTCATTCCCCGCTCGTGCGCAAGCGGCCCGGACCTGAATCCTGCAACCACTCTCTCCGCTCCTGCGCTGCTTCCTGAGGCGCGTCCCACTGCGGCGACTTCGGAATCCGTCATACCAGCGTGCATTCCCCTGGCAATTGCTGACCACATTCGATCCGTGATCGCACCCGCCATGCGCAAACAGGAAACTTCCTCGGGTGTCTTGATCGCCATTGCCTCGAGCATTATCTCATCCCCAGGCACGACGCCAGAGCAAAACTCGCCAAGTGCCGTCCATGCATAGGCATCAAAACCAGCAACCGCGAGAGGCTCGTTGGCGAGGTGAAGTATCTCCAGCTCGCTTCGCACATCCTTGGCGAACTCCGCAGCTTCGTACACGCATGCGGCGTTGCCAGGTATCCCGCGCAGCCAGCTCCTAGCCACTCGCCATTCCTTGATCCATGGCGTCTCGGGAGGCATGTTCACAACGTATCCGGCATGTGCAAAAACAATCGGATCTGACTCTGCGGGAAACAACACATACCAGAGATCAGGAGCGAACTCGGGCCCTCGAAGACCCGTTAGATACCTTGAGTATTCGCTACCGCTGGCCAAGATCGCTCTGACTCCGCGCTCTTTGAGAATGGTCCGGGCCCGTTCCATTCTTTGCCGACGAAGTTCAGCTGGATCTATCCTGTGCTGCCAATCCACTGAACCCGGACCAAAGGTCAATGGGGGCAGGTACGGAATTGACCGATCTGACGCGCTCTGTACCATAAATCTTCCTCCCCGACTCTGGGGCCACAAAGCCATCAGTCTTTCCCCGCCTTGTAGACCTTCCGGTTTCGTAATATCGACGCTACCACAATTACAAATTGTAGCTTTGCTTTCATTTCGCGCTGGGCAGCCAGCGCCTAGCACAGAGCGAGATGTCCGACGAAAACTCGCTGAACTACGGCCAACGACATCTCCTTGCGATGGCAAAGGGGCTGAGCCATTGAGCATCGGGATACCGCAATGGACCTTGTCAAAGGTGGCATTGTGATGGCTCTTCAGAAATTGGTCGCAGGTTTGACGGCCCTTCCAGGAGGACCACCATCTTTGCGAAACCCTTCGAGGACTGATTACTGCGCAATAGCGACCTGCTCGAGCTCGAAATCAGTCTGCTCGACAACTCAAGTATTCCCTCTCGACGAGGTGGCGAGACTTCGTTCATTTCTCTCGCGCCCCCAAATTACCCCATCAGCGCCGCCTTAGGCGCCAAACCGCTCCTACTTCACATGGAACCCGCACATATCTGGAACCATCAGGAGATGGCCTTCAAGGTGACACATCGTGCATCGCAGGCCTCGTCGTGTCAACAAGGACATTGACGTGGACGAGTTGCGGTGAAACCTCGTCGAAAACCTCCTTGAATACAGTACGGATCCGTTTGCCCCACTAGTCACCCCGAAGACTCAGATTCGCTTCGCAGTGCCAGCCAACAGGGATATTGGCCCACTCCAGTCCCACTCGACATCACACGAAAATTCTAACGTCGGATC
>DAHVOF010000110.1 GCA_027318945.1 Actinomycetota bacterium
ATCAATCAATATCATGCGGACTTCGTCCGGAGTGGCACGCATGAGAACTGAGGTAATCATTGAATTGATGCACGACGACTTTCCTGCGCCAGTTGCTCCCGCAATGAGAAGGTGGGGCATTTCGGCCAGGTTGACCATCACCGCCCTTCCCGCGATGTCCCTACCAAGCGCAACCTCAAGGGGATGCTTTGCTGAGGCCGCCTCATCTGAGGAGAGAACGTCCCCAAGCGTAACGATCTGCCGGTTATGATTTGGAACCTCGACTCCAATTGCAGACCGGCCAGGAATTGGAGCAAGAATTCGTACATCCGCTGCAGCCATCGCATAGGCAATGTCTTTATTCAGCGACGTTACTTTGGCAACCTTTACTCCCTCACCGAGTTCCAATTCGTATCTCGTGACCGTAGGACCAACAGTCATGCCCACGAGTTTTGTAAGCACTCCGTGAGTAGCCAAGGAGCTTTGAAGAATCTTGCCTCTGATTGCGAGCTCTTCCTTATCGAGATTCTTTACGGCACCTCGCTTCAGCAACGACAGGCTCGGTAATCTCCAAAGTCCGTTCACCTTCTCCACACTCAAATCGATAGCGTCAGGCAACGAAACCTTTGATTTTGCCCGCTTGGCGATCATTGTCGCAGGAGACAGAGCGCCCTCAATCAATGCAGCGAGTTCGACCTCACTTCTGTCGACATTCGCTTCGCTCTTCAGGCTAGGCGCCCCCTGGTCAACCGCATCTTCGTCAACCGAAGCAGATTTCCTCCGTGATCTACCGATTGTCCAGCGGCTCTTCCTCTCGCCATCCCGACTGGCAACTTGATCCCCACCCGCGGTAATAAACCACCTTGCCAGACCGGCAATAAACAATCCGACACGCTGGGGACCAATGTTCACGAATGCCAAGGATGCCAGCATGAAAACCACAAAAAGAATCACCAGACCGCCAAAACGGCTGGCAACCGTACTGAGGGTATGGCCTGTCAAGTAGCCGACAAATCCGCCTTTTGCCCGGATCTCTGGACCGCTAATGCTCTGGTACACAGCGCCCTGCATTCCCGCCAGCGCAACCGCAGAGACAATGCCCAAAATCCCACGATGTCGTGAAAGCCCAATCCGGTCTGGCACAATTAAAGCAAATCCGCACAGGACCATCGCAAGGAGTGCCGCAAAAATTCCGACTCCAAACACTGACTCGGCAAGAATCTTAATATCCTTACCTAGCGGGCCAAAAAGAGGCGTGAGCGAGGAAAATAAGAGTAGCAGCGCAATGCCAATATAAAGAACACCCCGGAAAGAATCGTCCATTGAGCGAATATGAACGAGCAGACTCGGTTGTTGCGCCCGGCTACCGTGTGCCGCTGGCTTCCGGGAACTTGCTGAAGACCGACTCGAGGTCGTTGTCCGTTTGTTCCGTGATCCCGACGTTGCAACGCTCCTGCTTGAGTTGGAAACCTTTTGACCCATCAGATTGAACCTAGCCAGTAAACCGGGAGGCCCGACCTGAATCATCAGTCTAAATTACTCAATTGTAATTAATCATTGCAGAAAATTTCCGAAAAATCTTGACTCAAGCTTCCAAAACGACTGGAACGATCATTGGCCGGCGTTTGGTTTGCCTATTTACATACTTTCCCATGGAAGTTCTCACGTGGCGCCTAAGCGTCTCTAGGTCGAGCGCGTCCTGGATTACAACATCAGCTATCGAGCGGCGAACTTCGTCTTTGGCTTCCTCTATCAACCCCTCAGCCTCGTCGGCGTGGATCCATCCGCGAGTAATTATCTCCGGCCCTGTGACTAGCTCACCTGACTTCATATCGATCGTGACGATGACGACTATGACGCCTTCTTCCGCGAGCGCCTTACGGTCACGGAGCACCCCGCGATTCACATCCCCTACCACGCCATCAACATACAGGTACCCAGCTGGAACCTGCCCTCCATACTCGATGGAAGTATCGGAGAGCACAACTATGTCACCATCCTCGGCAAGTAGGATGTCCTCCTGCCGAACCCCCATCTCTTTGGCGATCATCGTATGATTAAAGAGATGTCTGAACTCGCCGTGGACCGGGATAAAACTGGCCGGCCTGGTTATTGAAAGAAGAGTTTTTAGCTCATCCGACTTGGCGTGACCGGAGGTATGCACCTTGTCTATGCCCGGATGAACAACTGATGCTCCTCTCCTGTACAAGCTGTCAATCACTTTTCCGATGGCAGTCTCATTGCCCGGGATCGCATCCGCAGAAATGACCACCAGATCATCCTGCTCAAGCTTGAGCCACTTGTTTTCGCCAGCCGCCATTAGCGATAGAGCACTCATAGGCTCCCCTTGCGATCCAGTCGATATTATGCATACCTCTTCGCTCGGATATTTAGAGACCTGGTCGATGTCAAAAATCCGGTCATCAGGAATGTAAAGCAGGCCGAGCCTTCGCGCGAGTGCAACGTTCTTGCCCATCGATCTGCCAAGCGTAAACACCCGTCTGCCAGACGCAACAGCTGCATTGGCCACCTGTTGAATCCGGTGTATATGTGACGAAAAGCAGGTCACAACTATACGCCGATCCTTAGAGTCGCCAAACAAGCGCGCAAGCGTCTTGCCTACTTCCGACTCCGATTCCGATCGGCCGCCTTCTTCGGCATTCGTAGAATCCGATAGCAGCAGGCGAATCCCGTGATTTGACGCAATCGCGCCGATCCTTCCCAGGTCAGTAAGCCTCCCGTCGACCGGGTTCAGATCGATTTTAAAATCCCCGGAATGGAATATGACCCCTTGAGCAGTGTAAAACGCCACCGCAAAGCTGTGTGGAACGGAATGGGTGACCGGAATGAACTCAACTTTGAAAGGGCCAATCTCAAGTGTCTCACCGTCGGAAACAGGTATGTACTCACACTTCGATCCCACGCCGGCCTCATCAATCCGATTGGCTGCCAGTCCGAGCGAAAGCTCGGAGCCATAAATTGGCAATGTCAGATCAATCTCGCGAAGCAGGAACGACAGAGCTCCAGTATGGTCCTCGTGGCCGTGGGTAAGAATGCAGCCCACAACTTTATGCTGATTTTGCTTGACATAGGTGAGATCGGGTAAAACGAGATCTACGCCGGGCATATCGGGGTTTGGAAACATCAACCCGCAATCAAGAATGACAATCTGGTTGTCCTGCTCGAGAAGAGCGCAGTTTCGGCCAATCTCCCCAAGACCGCCCAAAAAAATCACTTGAACTTGACTAGCCACGAATTTCTTTCTTTGGCACAGCCACCTTCACCCCCAAAGCATCGAGGGCGACGTTGGTCGAAGTGAATACCTCTATGGCTTCATTTGCTAAGTACGATGGAGCAGCCCCCAAGGGCAGTCGAGTTCCTCCCACGCTGAGCCCCAACTGATTAAGCATGACTTTGACGGGCATTGGATTTGGCGCGTCGGGCTTCGACTCGAAATCAACCGAGTTTAGGAGCGCCTCATTTATCATTTGAGCTCGAACCACGTTTCCTTGCAAAAAGGCCGATATCAATTCCTGATATCCGAATCCAACCCAATGTGTGGCTACGCCGATCACTCCAACCGCTCCAATGGTCAGCAGTGGAAGCGTCAACCCGTCGTCACCTGAAAAGATTTCAAAATTCTTTGGAAGTTGGGGAGCCAGTCGTGCCGTCGCTGCCGGATCGCCCGCAGCGTCCTTCAACGCAACCACGTTCGAGCATCGGCTAGCCAACTCAAGTAACGTGTCGCTGTCCAC
>DAHVOF010000111.1 GCA_027318945.1 Actinomycetota bacterium
CCGCTTACCATGTTTCTGGCGAATACGCGATGATAATGGCTGCCAGCGCTAATGGGTGGATCGACGGTGATGCAACGGCAATTGAACAGCTAACGGCTATCAAGCGTGCGGGGGCATCAATGATCTTGACATATTTCGCCCCGATGATTGCGGAGCTGCTAGCCTAACCCGGGTTTAAGGGGTTTTAGCAGCAATAAGTGTCCAGTAGAGATTTAGGGGGTTGAGTGTCCGCCCAAAGAGGTCATCGAATCACCAACGAAGAGCTTTTCGACAGAGCATGCAAGGTTATCCCGGGAGGGGTGAACTCCCCAGTGCGTGCCTTCAAAGCGGTTGGCGGCACGCCATTCTTCGTTGCTAAAGGAAAGGGATCGTATCTCTTCGACGAGTCTGGAAAACGCTACGTCGATTACATTCAGTCCTACGGAGCAGTCATTCTGGGCCACGCCGATGGAAGGGTCACCTCAGCCGTGAGCCGGGCGGCCAGCAGAGGCACGACTTACGGCGCGCCGACACTTGGCGAGGTAGCGCTTGCAGAACTAATCGTCGCTCGTGTGAAAGGCTGCGACATGGTGCGTCTCACCTCTTCCGGCACCGAGGCTGCCATGAGCGCTGTAAGACTGGCACGGGCATTCACGGGACGAGAGAAAATCTTGAAGTTCGATGGCTGCTACCACGGCCATTCGGATGCGCTTCTGGTGGCAGGCGGATCAGGGGTGGCATCTCTGGGAATTCCTGATTCGGCGGGAATTCCTCGCGGCGCGGTGGAGAACACCGTCGTTGCTCCCTACAACGAGGTTCCATCTTTGGACTCGAGCTACGCGGCAGTCATAGTTGAACCTGTGGCCGCGAATATGGGCCTAGTGGCGCCCAAAGCAGATTTTCTCCCGGAGTTGCGCAAGCGTTGCACCGAGAGCGGGGTACTCCTTATTTTTGATGAGGTAATAACGGGCTTCCGCGTGGGCCCAGGGGGCGCCTCAGTCTATTTCGGTGTCCAGCCAGACATGTGGTGTTTCGGTAAGGTAATTGGAGGAGGGATGCCAATAGGCGCATTTGGCGGGAGAAGGGAAATAATGGAGTTATTGGCCCCGATAGGTCCGGTTTATCAAGCGGGAACGCTGTCAGGCAATCCGATTGCCACGGCGGCGGGGGCCGCGGTTCTCTCGATTCTCAACGAAGAAAGTTACGAGGCGCTTGAACGAAGGGCTGAGCGGCTGGCTAGTGGGTTGACGAAGGCTTTTTCAGAAGCCGGAATCGAAGCGCAGGTTCAGAGGTTTTCAACGCTCATCGGCATTTTTTTTGGGAAAGAAGGGGTGACTAATTATTTGGAAGCAAAGGCATCAGTATCTTTAGACCTTTATCCGGGATTCTTTGCTGGAATGCTTAGTCGGGGGATCGCATTTGCGCCCGGTCCGTATGAAGCGGTCTTTGTAGGACTCAGTCACAGTACCGAGGATATTGACCGCACAGTGGAAGCGGCCGCTGAGGTGGCTGGGCAGATGGCTAAGTGAGAATCAAAGAGCGCAGCATAGTGACGGGTTCGTCACGATCCACTGCGATTGCCTGGGTTCTGACATTTTGCTAAGGTCTTAATCGCTCAGTTTTCCGGTTTTACACAGATTTAACAGAATTTGACTGTGAAAGCCCCATTTCGTTTGGCGCTATCGGGTGTTTAAATGCTAAGAAAAGTAGTGAAAAATTGTTGGGTTTCGGATCTAGCGCTTAAGAGGGTCATACTAAGGTGATCGGGGCGATGGTCTCGGGTTCTTCTACATCAAGTGAGAGGATGTGAGGTTTTGATACAGTATCTGCCAATTCTGGTTCTCATAGTATTGGCAACACTGTTCGCGGCAATTTCGATTGTTGCTTCAGCACTAATGGCTCCGAAGAAGCCAAACCCCGCGAAAAGTGCACCCTATGAGTGTGGTATTATTCCTAGCCACGAGCCGCCCGAGCGTTTTCCGGTGCGGTTTTTTCTTGTTGCGATGATCTTTGTGGTATTCGATATAGAAATAATTTTTATCTATCCGTATGCCGTTATTTCTCAGTCCCTGGGGACATTCGGTGTCGTAGAGATGCTGGTCTTCGGTGTGACAATGTTTGTGGCATTCCTGTACCTCGTGTCAAATGGCGCGCTTAATTGGGGCCGCATCACGCGAAGCGCCGACGCATATGGGGCGAGGACTTCTTCGTCGACCATTCGTAGAGTCAGTTCAAACGAGCAGACCGCGGCATGAATCTGAAATCTGTAAATGGGGCGTGTTGATAAATGGGCTTAGAAGATCTAAATCACAATTTTTTTACCGGCAACATCGAAAATCTGGTCAAGTGGGCACGGAGAAATTCTGTGTGGCCAGCGACGTTTGGTCTCGCTTGCTGTGCGATAGAGATGATGGCCACCGCTGCGGCAGATTTTGACATAAGCCGGTTCGGCATGGAAGTTTTCAGGGCCTCACCGAGACAGGCCGATCTGATGATAGTGGCAGGTAGGGTTTCGCAAAAGATGGCCCCGGTGCTGAGGCAGGTGTATGACCAGATGCCCGAGCCAAAGTGGGTCATTTCGATGGGGGTGTGCGCTTCCACCGGCGGAATATTCAACAACTATGCAATAGTGCAGGGTGTGGACCAGATTGTGCCCGTGGATGTCTACGTTCCTGGCTGCCCGCCCGGCCCCGAAACTCTTCTTCACGCGATCTTGACCCTTCACGAGAAGATTAGAACGGGTGACATAACGAAGAGGCGTGCCCAGACAAAGGGAGGAGCGCAGATTCAGCTAGCCGATGAGTCGGCTAGGCCGAACCCTCTTCACATTCGAGGATCCGCAAGGAAGAAGGTTCTAGGCGCATGAGTACGCCCGAAGTTATGCACGTTGAGCGCTCGAACTACCTCGCTACCGTGGCAGATCTCAAGAACCAAGGTTATGAGATGTGTGTGGACGTCGTGGGTGTGGACTACCTGACCAACCCGGATCGTTTACTCCCGGAAGGCGTAGTTGCCGAGCGCTTCGAAGTTATAGCCAACCTTCTTTCGATATCAAAGAGGACGAGGCAGCGGATTCGCGTCCAAATTCCTGAGGATGACCCATCAATAGAGACCCTGTTTTTCCTATATCCTGGCAGCGAAGCCATGGAGCGGGAGGTCTACGACCTCATTGGGATTCGGTTCCTGAACCATCCTGATCTTACGAGGATTCTGCTGCCGGAAGGTTGGGAAGGACATCCGTTAAGAAAGGACTACTCGATGGGAGCGGTTCCGGTTCAGTTCAAATCGGTGAACAAGGCTGTTTGATGGTTGAGAATACGAACACATCTAGAACTGCCGACGGAGCAGTTGAGGTCCCGGAAAGCTACGCTCTTGTTTCTGAAACCAGCGAAGGGCCCCAGGAACTTCGGGAACAAGAAGAGACGGGCCGTTACGAACTCGCTGCTGAGTTCGGATCCACCCTGCGGTTGCCGGAAGGTGTAGATGTCGATCCTGGTGACATTGACATCGAATTCTCTGACGAGAAGATGATAATCAATATGGGTCCTCAGCATCCATCGACCCACGGGGTTTTGCGAATAATGATGGAGCTGGACGGTGAGGTAATTTTACGCACCAAGCCCATAGTTGGCTATCTCCACACGGGAATGGAGAAGACCGGTGAAGGGCTCACATATCTCCAGGGTCCCACCAATGTAACGCGGATGGACTATCTCTCGCCATTCAGTAACGAGCTCGTTTTCTCCCTGGCAACCGAAAAGCTATTGGGCCTGGAGCTCCCGGATCGTGCTTCGTGGATTCGAATGCTTATGGCGGAGTTGAATAGGTGCTCGTCACATCTCATGTGGATGGCGACGAATGGCATGGACCTCGGCTCGAGTTCCATGATGATTTACGGTTTTCGTGAGCGTGAGATGATTCTCACGTTTTTCGAAAAGGTCACCGGCTTGCGGATGAACCACAACTACATCAGGCCTGGCGGAGTGGCAGCAGATCTTCCCGATGGCTGGGAGGACGACGTGATTTCGCTCCTCGAAACCATCCCGGGTCGCCTGGACGAGTACGATGAGCTATTGACTGGCCAGCCGATCTTCAGGGAGCGAGTTGACAATGTCGGGATTATTACGTCTGAACAGGCCGTAGCGCTCTCTGCGACTGGCCCTATACTTCGCTCGACAGGGGTCGCGTGGGATCTAAGGCGTGACATGCCTTATCTGCATTACGACCAGGTCGACTTCGACGTGATAGTGGGTTCTGTCGGCGATTGCTTTGACCGGTATTCTGTCAGGCTGAACGAGATCAGGGAATCATTGCGCATCATTTCCCAGATAGTCGAAAAGATGCCTTCCGGCGACTACAAGACGCAGGACAAAAAGGTCACACCGCCGCCACGGGTTCGCATCGACGAATCAATGGAAGCTCTGATACATCACTTCAAGATCTACACCGAAGGCTACAAGGTCCCAGAGGGCGAGGTCTACGTTGGCATCGAGTCTCCGCGTGGCGAGATCGGGTGCTACATGGTTTCTGATGGTTCCGCTAAGCCCTACAGGATGCACATTCGGGGACCTTCGTTTGTAAACCTTCAAACGCTTCCGACCATGCTGCGCGGTGGAATCATAGCTGATGCTGTGGCTTCTATTTCTTCAGTTGATCCGGTTATGGGAGAGGTTGATCGTTAGAAATGTCTTTTTTTACCCCAGAGAATTTGGAAAAAGCGAAGGTGCTTGTAGGCCTGTACCCAGACAGGCGCTCAGCTCTGATACCTCTCTGCCACCTTGCCCAAGGCCAGCGCGGCCATCTATCGCACGAGGCGATAGAGGAGATCGCAGAGCTTCTGGAAATCCAGCCGGCTGAGGTAATGGGCACCGCTTCGTTCTATGACATGCTTCACACGGAAGATGTCGGCAAATACCTGGTGGGTGTATGTACCAATGTTGCCTGCCTTCTCGGAGGAGGTCAGGAGCTCTTGGATCACGCCAGCGACGTTCTAGGCGTTTCGCCGGGAGGAACAACTGAGGACGGGATGTTCACTCTGGAGGAGGTAGAGTGCGTGGCACACTGTGACAAGGCTCCCTGTGCTCAGGTCAACTACCGCTATTTCGGTCCTCTCGGGAACGGCGATTTCGATACCCTTGTAGACGATCTGAAAAATGACAGGTTGTCTGAATCCGTGCCTCCCCACGGAGTTCTGTCCCGAGTGTTCAGAGATGCTCCGCCAATGGTGCCGCTCGAGATCATACATCAGGAGCGACGCAAGATGGACGAGGCGAAGAAAGCCAGGCTGGCCGCTCAGAATCCTGACGCAGGGGGCAAGCAATGAGCACAAAGATCGTAACCGCAAGGGTGGGGGTAAAGGATTCTCATACCATTGCCGCCTATATCGAGCACGGTGGATACAAAGCGCTGCGCAAGGCACTTTTGGAAATGACTCCTGAGGAAGTCCAGGCGGAAGTGACGGCATCCGGGATGCTTGGTCGCGGAGGTGCGGGTTTTGAAACCGGACGCAAGTGGTCGATGTTGAAGCAGGATCTTGTGAAGTACTTGGTAGTGAACGGCGACGAGTCAGAGCCGTCCACATTCAAGGATCACCTTCTAGTGGAGAATGATCCGCACCAGCTAGTCGAGGGCACTCTGATTACCGCCTATGCAATTGGAGCGAGCAGAGCTTTCATTTACCTTCGTGGTGAGTTCGCATTCGGACTTGAAAGAGTGCAGGCGGCAATAAACGAAGCCTACGCATACGGCGCAGTCGGAGGGAACATCTTTGGTTCCGGCTTCTCCGTTGATTTGGTGCTCCAGCCTGGTGCTGGAGCATACATTTGTGGGGAGGAGACCGCTTTAATTGAATCGCTCGAGGGGAAGAGGGGCTATCCGAGAATCAAGCCCCCCTATTTTCCAGCAGTCATAGGTCTTTATGGCGCGCCGACGATTGTGAATAACGTCGAGACTATGTCAAACGTTCCTTGGATTGTCACCAACGGCGGCAAGGCTTTTGCGGCACTCGGCAAAGGGCGCTCCACCGGAACTAGGCTTTTCGCGCTTTCCGGAGATGTGATGAGGCCTGGCAACTACGAATTAGAGATGACTTCGAAGACCTTTAGGGAGCTAATCTACGATTCCGATCTCGGTGGTGGCCTGAAGGAGGGGAGGTCAGTAAAGGCCGTGATTCCTGGCGGCGTTTCTGCTCCATGGATCGGGCCGGACAACCTTGATCTCCCATTGGGCCAGGATGAGGTTGCTCAGGCGGGATCGATGCTTGGGTCTGGGTCGATAATCGTTCTTGACGACCACTCGTGTGCGGTACGTGCAGCCTGGCGCATAACGAAGTTTTTCAACCGCGAGTCTTGTGGCCAGTGCACCCCATGCCGGGAGGGATCGGGATGGATCGAAAAGATCATGCACAGGATTGAGATGGGTTCTGGCACCGAAAGCGATCTGGATCTGGTTCTTGACGCGTGTGACAACATCGCCCCGGGCCTTACGTGGCCTCCGCAGCAGACGACCATTTGCGTATTGGGTCCTTCGATCCCCTCATCGGTGGTAAGCGCCATCAAGATGTTCCGGGATGAGTTCATGATCCACATTAAGGAAGAAGGGTGCCCCTTTGTCCACTGATGCTCCCCAGAATCTGATCACAATCTCTGTCGATGGCAAAGAGATTCATGCCAAGAGCGGTGAGCTTCTTATCGAAGCGGCAGAAAAGGCGGGGATATTCATCCCCCGGTTCTGCTTCCATAACCGGCTACCCCAAGTTGGAGTGTGCCGAATGTGCTTGGTCGAAGTCAAGGGTCCGAGGGGCTTTGCTCTGCAGCCCTCGTGTTACCTTCCGGTGGCGGACGGCATGGAGGTCATAACCGACTCGGAAAAGGTCAAGAAGGCTCAGGACGGGGTTTTGGAGTTTTTGCTAATAAATCACCCGCTTGACTGTCCAACCTGCGACAAGGGTGGAGAGTGCCCACTACAGGACCAGACACTCACATTTGGACCCGGTGAGAGCCGGTTTATCGAAGAAAAGCGCCACTGGGAAAAGCCGATAGCGATTTCTAAGCTGGTCTTCTTGGATCGCGAGCGCTGCATCCAGTGTGATCGCTGCACCAGATTTGCGGATGTTGTAGCCGGGGATGCCCTCATTGAGTTCTTTGGAAGGGGCGACCACACCGAGGTAAACGTGTTTCCCGAGAGGCCGTTTACCTCCTATTTCTCCGGCAACACAGTCCAGATCTGCCCTGTTGGTGCGCTAACTGCATCTCCGTATAGGTTCAAGGCACGGCCTTGGGACCTTTCCCAGGTGGAATCGAGCTGCACCACGTGTTCCATGGGGTGCAGAATCATGGTTCAGTCGTCGCAGAATCAGCTGACCAGGTATCTAGGCCTAGATTCCGACTCCGTCAACCACGGCTGGCTATGCGACAAGGGAAGGTTTGGCTTTGAAGCCGTCAATTCCCCCGAGCGAGTTACCGCACCGCTCGCACGCAAGGATGACGACTACGTCGAGACAACGTGGGCCGGTGCGCTTTCGCAGGTGGTAGAAAAGATCGGCGAGGCGAAGGCTGCCGGGGATTCACACAGGATCGGCTTCATACTTGGCTCCAGGCTGACCAACGAAGATATGTACGCTTGGGTAAAGCTGGCCAAGGGAGTCATCGGCACTGACAACGTTGACTTGAATATGGGTGACGGCTTGAAAGGCAGCATTGTGGCTGGCCTTCCCCGCGCGACGATCAACGAGGCGGTTTCCTCCAAAGCCATTTTGGCGTTCACCGGAGACATCAAGGAGGAGATTCCTGTCCTCTTCTTGCGACTCAGGGAAGCCGTGAAGGCTGGCAGGACCAAGCTCGTGACGATTGGTACGCGAGCGAACTCCCTTGACGGTTTGAGCGAGGCCACGGCCCGGATCGGTATTGATGAGCTCAAATCGTTTGCTAGGGGCTTGCTCAAAGACGGGTCCGAATTTGGCGAAATTGGTGCGGTGCTTTCCAGCCAAGGGGTAGGTTCGGATGGTGACGGCCTTGTAGTTCTTCTTGGCCGAGAGAATCTTTCCGTAGATCAGTCGGTTGCCGAGGCATTTGCGCTTGAACTCGCGAGGGCGCTGCCTAAGGCGAGATTCCTGATCACTCTGCGGTCGACCAATTTTTCTGGCGGCACTGATTTGGGTGCTGCACCAGGGCTTTTACCAGGGCGGAGTTTGCTTGGTGATGTTTCGGAAGCTTTAGCCGAGAGATGGGTGACTACACCATCTCATGCTGGCCTGAGTGTCGAAGGGATGCTGAAGAGCGCGCTACGGGGCGAGCTGGACCTTATTTTCGTCGTCGGAGCTGATCCAAGGGCAGACTTCATTGATTCAGAGCTGGCCAATGCAGCCCTGGATGAGGTCGACTTTGTAGTGAGCGTCGATACGTATATGAGCGAAACGAGTTCGAGGGCCGATCTGGTGCTGCCTGCTGCCGCGTTCGCCGAGAAGTCCGGAACCACGACAAACTTCGAGGGGCGGATTTTCACCCTGAACCAGAAGGTTACACCGCCAGGGGTATGCCGTCCGGATTGGATTATCGCCTCTGAGATCGCTCTAGAAATGGGCGAGGACCTCGGCTTCGGCTCTTCCTCAGAGGTACTCGATGAGATTGCGGCAGTTTCTCAGCTGCACTGGGGGCTTTCGTGGTCCCGCCTGACAGCAGCTGCGACTGTCGAAGGCGCCTTGGTGCCTCTTTCGCCCACTGCTCTTTCTATCAGGCGGCGGGCAATGCTTGACCAAGTTTCAACCCCAGGAATCGCTTCGGTATGGAATCAAGGCCTCGCCCAGTCTAAAACGGCGTATCTCGATGTCGACAGCGCGGATGGCAGTATCGATCCCGCTTCCAGGGCAGTCCAGGGCATCGGGCTTCCCGAGCCCTTGTGGCCGATGGAAGCTATCCAGCCTGCGGGCTCGCTGAGCCTGGATTACATTAGGAAGCTTTACTCGAGAGGCGAACATCTAACACGTAGCCCGCACCTTTCAGAATTAATTGTGAAGCCCAAGTGCCGAATTTCTTACGATACCGCCAAGCAGCTTGGTGTGAAAACAGGTGAGTCGGTGCGGATCATCGACACCGGCGGTGGTGAAGCTTCATTTGAGGCCGAAGTCGACGATGCTGTCAAAGAGGGTGCCGTTGAGTTGATTCACGGATCGTTTTTGGTATCGGGCTTCTCGCCGGTTCGAGCTGATAAGGCTGTCAACTATGTCAAGGTGGAGCGTGCATAATGGGATCTGACCCGCTGTTTTCACACGGAGTCACCTTGGCGGTGATACTGATCGTCATTCTTAAGGTGGTCGTCGCATTTGCGGTTCTGCTGGTGAGCGTGCTTTTGATGATCTGGTTCGAGCGCAAGGTCTTATCAGACATGCAGAACAGGATTGGGCCAAACCGGGCGGGGCCTTTTGGCATTCTTCAAACGCTCGCAGACGGTATGAAGCTGTTCTTTAAAGAAGATCTGGTGCCAGAATCAGCTGATCGGGCGGTGTTCAAGCTTGCTCCGTATCTGTCGGTGATACCGGCGTTCCTTGTTTTTGCGATCGTGCCAGTTGGAGGCATCGTTCATATTTTCGGCCATACGACTGAGCTCCAGGTTGCAGATCCCCCAATGGGGATTCTGTTTTTGCTCGTCATGTCGTCTATATCGGTTTATGGTGTGACGCTTGCTGGATGGGGTTCGGGTTCGAAATATCCTCTCCTCGGCAGCGTGCGGGCCACGGCTCAAATGATTTCTTACGAAGCCGCTATGGGCCTTTCGATTGCAGCCGTCGTTTTGATATCTGGCTCGCTTTCAACTAGGGGCATTGTCATTTCACAGGCAGGGACCTTTCTAGGTTTCATTCCGAAGTGGAATCTGGTGCGCCTGGGCGTGGTGCCGTTTTTCATCTTTCTCGCTGCGGTAACTGCGGAGATGAACCGTCCGCCGTTTGACCTGGTTGAGGCGGAATCGGAACTCGTGGGAGGGTTCCACACAGAGTATTCCTCGCTTCGTTTTGCTTTGTTCTTTCTTGCGGAGTTCATGAACACAGTGACGATGTCAGCTGTAATAGTGACTCTCTTTTTCGGAGGAGCTTCTGGTCCGGACATCGTAGGCCCGAGCTGGATATGGCCGATAGTATGGTTCCTCGTCAAGACGGGGGTATTCCTTTATTTCTATGTCTGGGTTCGGGCGGCTCTTCCGCGTCTTCGATACGACCAATTGATGACATTGGGTTGGAAGGTGCTGATTCCAGTTTCTCTTGCCTGGTTTCTGGTAATCGCCGGTATGCAGGTGTCGAGCTATCTCGGATTTGCGATCTTTGTGGTGGTGCTGGTACTTGCAGGGTTTCTGTCGAGAGCCACTCAAATAGGCAATCTCAGCGACCGGTACCGTCTCGGAAGGAATCGTTCGGTTGGAGCAAAGGGGGTGGAATAGGTGGCTATTTTTGACGGCTTGAAGGGTTTCAAAGTCACGATAGGACAGGTCGTTCAACCTCGTGTCACCAAACAGTACCCGGAGGAGAAGAGGCAGAAGCCGCCGCGGTTTCATGGGCGACACGTGTTAAACAGGTACGAGGATGGCAGCGAGAAGTGCATAGGCTGTGAGCTTTGTGCAGGAGTGTGTCCAGTTGGATGCATTTATGTGAGAGGGATGGACAATCCCGAGGATGCCCCCGTATCGCCCGGTGAACGGTACGGATATGTGTACGAGATAAATTTCCTCCGGTGCATTCATTGCGATCTTTGCGTTGAAGCTTGTCCCACGGAGGCCATTACCGAATCGAAGATACTCGAGTTCTCCTTTACTTCGCGCCTAGAGGCAATCTATACCAAGAAGGAGCTGGTAGTGAACAACGATGGGACTCCGAAACGTCTCCCGTGGGAAGATTGGCGCGTTGGAGATGATGAGCTGACGTCGGGATGGATGAGGGCCACCTCTCCCCAGGGTTCCAAGGAGTTCGAAGGAATGGTGCACTGGTCTGGTGAGCTTGGGAAAGGTGTTCGGAAGCCCGAAGCCGGCCAATCTGGCCTGGATCCCAAGGAAGCCAGCCCGACTTACATGATCCGCAAGATCGACGCAGATCGAATATCCAAGCGCCATGGGGGTAAGGTCAGATGACGGAATTGCTGGCAACGCAAATCGCGCTGCCCGACCTAATTACCTTCCTTGTCGCTGGGTGCGCGGTAATTCTAGGAGCGCTCGGAGTGGTGCTTATGAGGAATCCCGTGCACTCCGCGCTGTCGATGATCATGACGCTTTTCGCGGTAGCGATACTGTTCATCGAGCAGGATGCTCAATTTCTCGCTGCGGTTCAGGTTATCGTTTACGCCGGTGCCATAGTGGTTTTGTTCCTCTTCGTGATAATGCTCTTAGGAGTGGATAAAAAGGAGCCTTTTGGAAAGGATCCGTTGCGAGGGCAGAGACCGCTGGCGTTTTTGGCGGTGCTGATTATCTTCGTAGAGATTCTGGCCCTTTCGCGGGGGAACTGGGCTACGGGGGCCAAGTCCACCGTTCTTTCCACGAGTTCACCTATAAACAATGTCGAACAGCTGGCGCGGACAATATTTACGACCTACCTTCTTCCTTTCGAGGCAACGTCGGTTTTGTTGATAATTGCAGTTGTGGGAGCCGTTGTGCTCGTACGCCGGTCCGAAGATAAGGCGACCAGTACTGAAGGAAATGTCGAGGTTGAAGCCGAAAGTGAGATCAAATGACGGTGCCCGGAAGCTGGTATCTGGTTTTGTCCGCTCTTTTATTCTCATTAGGGGCCCTGGGGTTTTTTACGCGCCGAAATGTCCTCATAATGTTCATGAGCATGGAGCTGATGCTCAATGCCGTCAATTTGACTTTCGTGACTTTTTCTCGAATGCTTAGTGACATTGGTGGCCAAACGCTGGTCTTTTTCGTCTTGGTAGTTGCGGCAGCCGAGGTTGTCGTAGGCCTGGGAATAATCGTGGCAATTTTTAGGCGCAGGAGTTCTGCAACCGCAGACGATCTCTCGATATTTAGGGGCTGAGATTGAATAGCACAGTGGTTTTCACATTGATGTTGTTGCCCTTGGCGGGGTCGGTATTCAACATGGCGTTTGGCAAGCGTCTTAAGCGCCCGTTTGCTGGAGTGATTGCCAGTCTCGTCGTAGCGGCTTCATTTGTGCTGGCGGTTGTGGCGTGGTTGGGATTGATGGCCAAGCCCTCGGGGCAGAGAGTTTTTGATTTCACCCTTTTCAACTGGATCTCGTCTGGGAGTCTTCACCTAAATATTGGTGCTTACCTGGATCCGCTTTCAGTGACGATGATCCTGTTCGTAACTGGGATCTCAGCTCTGATTCACATTTACTCGATCGGATATATGGGTCACGACGAGCGGTTCAGCACATTTTTCATGTACCTGAACCTTTTCGTGTTCGCAATGTTGGTCCTCGTTCTTTCCGACAACTTCGTATTCACCTTCCTCGGCTGGGAGGGCGTTGGAGCTACCTCTTACTGGCTCATTTCCTTCTGGTTTGAAAGGCCGACCGCTGCTGCGGCCGGAAAGAAGGCCTTTATTGTCAACAGGATTGGCGACTTCGGCTATCTTACCGCTGTGTTCCTTCTGTTCACCTATCTGGGCTCTTTGTCGTACGGCAAGGTGTTCTCCTCGGTAGGACAGCTGAGCCACACAACCGTGGCTGCAATTGCGATCCTGTTTTTCGTAGGAGCCGTTGGAAAGTCCGCACAGCTTCCTCTTTTCGTCTGGCTGGTGGACGCGATGGAAGGTCCGACCCCTGTGTCTGCCCTTATTCACGCCGCGACAATGGTTACCGCGGGTGTTTACCTGATGGCACGAATCTCCCCAATACTGCATTTCACCCCGGGGGTAGGAACTCTGATCGCCTATATAGGAGTCGTGACGGCATTTATTGCTGCCATGGCAGCCACGTCTCAAACCGATATCAAGAAGGTACTTGCATACTCGACCGTATCTCAGCTTGGTTATATGTTTCTTGGCATTGGGACGGGCCAGTACGTTGCGGCGATCTTTCTGATGGTAACTCACGCCTTCTACAAGGCGCTCTTGTTCCTGGGCGCTGGGTCTGTAATACACGGGCTGCATGATGAGCAGAATATAAAGAAGATGGGTGCGCTGAGGAAACTGATGCCCGCCACAGCGGTGACGTTCATCGTGGCATGGCTGTCGATTGCAGGGCTGCCTCCATTTTCTGGATTTTGGTCAAAGGGTGATGTTCTCGCAGGGGCCTATCAGAGTTCGATTGTGCTTTGGCTTATAGGCGCATTTACAGCGATCTTGACTGCGTATTACATGGGGCGTGAGGTCTACCTAGTGTTCTTTGGCCAGAGGCGGTTCGATACTGCTGTAAAGGTTCACGAATCACCGAAGGTGATGACTCT
>DAHVOF010000138.1 GCA_027318945.1 Actinomycetota bacterium
GCCCCTTCCCCCACCGGGTATTTCCATGTGGGCGGCGCAAGGACTGCACTGTACAACTGGTTTGTGGCGCGCAAATCAGGGGGAAAGTTCGTCTTGCGGATTGAAGACACCGACGAGATGCGAAATGCTGAAGAGTGGGTCGACGGGATTATTTCAGCTCTTTCGTGGCTTGGGATATCTTGGGACGAAGGACCTTACCGGCAATCTGAGCGCTCCAAATTATATGAGGATGCTGTGCGCCGCCTTTTGGATGAGGGCTACGCATACTGGTGTGACTGCCCGCGGGAGCAGATTGACCAGCGCGCCAGGGAGCGGGGAGGTCCTCCTGGCTACGATAGTTACTGCAGGGAGTTGAATAAGCCGAGAACCCCCGGCGCAGCTCTTAGATTCAAGATTCCGCGACCTGGCACCACGGTGGTGCACGACAGGATTCGTGGCGATGTCACTTTTGACCATGAAAATCTTGACGATTTCATCATTGTAAAATCGAACGGCTCTCCTCTTTTTGTGCTAGCAAATGTCGTTGACGATATTGAAATGCAGATCACGTACATTATTCGCGCCGAGGAGCATCTGCCGACCACCCCAAAGGCAATACTTCTATTTCAGGCGCTAGGTGCGGATCTGCTTCCTCAGTTTGCGCATCTACCAGTTTTAGTGAATGCGAAGCGGCAAAAGCTTTCGAAGAGGCGTGACCGGGTGGCTGTTGAGGACTATCGCGACATGGGCTACCTGGCGCCGGCCATGGTCAACTACCTCGCTCTGCTTGGATGGAGCCCAGGAGATGACCGTGAATTCTTGACGATTGACGAGATGATCGCTCTTTTCGACATTAGTGGAGTTAATCACTCCCCGGCATTTTTTGACGAGCAGAAGATGCAGCACTTCAACGGGGTGTACATAAGGGAGTTGTCGCTGGACGGTTTCGTGCGCGAATGCATTCCATTTCTTCAAAAGTGTAAGTGGTGGAGCGGAAGCGAAAAACAGCTCAGCACTTTTAGGCAAATTGCCCCTATGGTGCAGGAGCGAGTCTCGTTGCTGGGAGAAGTGGCCGACATGGTTTCGTTTTTCTTTCATCCGATCGAAATAGCTGGTGACCTAGTCGATTCAGTACTGCGAAAAGGTGAATCTTCCGCACAGATTCTCAGGGATATTAGCGGCATCTATGCTCACTTGACCGACTTTACTCACGGACAGATTGGAGACGTTACCCGCGCATATTGCGACACGATTGGCGTTCCGCTCAGAAAAGTTCAAGCTCCGATCCGCTTGGCGCTCACCGGTTCGAAGATCGGTCCTCCATTGTTCGAATCCATCGAGTTGCTTGGCAAAGAAGTAACATTGCTCAGACTTGCTGCGGCTAGAGAGCTAATCGGGATTTCGTAACCATTATGTGTTTGCCAATACTACTGCTCAGGCTGCTTCGGCGTGTTTTCAGCCTGGTGGTTGCCGCAATTGTCGTTTACTTTGGCGTAACTCTCTATCAGGTCTATCACGAGGCAACCAGCGCCCGTCCAGTTAATTCGCAGGTGATTGTGGTTATGGGCTCTGCGGAATACAATGGGACACCGTCGCGCGATCTCGCGGCAAGGTTGAATGAGGCTTACTCGCTTTTCAACAAGGGGTATGCGAATTTGATCTTTTTGACAGGGGGTTCGCTGCCGGGCGATAAATATTCGGAGGCTGGCGTGGGAGAGACCTACCTTGCAGCCAAAGGAGTTCCGACGACTGCGATGGTCGCAGATGGAGTGGGGCTAGATACGTGGCAGTCTCTGTCCTCTGTGGCCACTTTGCTGTCTACTCGTGGGATCAAGAGCGTGATAGTGGTGTCCGATGGGTTTCACCTTCTCCGATGTACACAAATACTCACCTCACTTGGGTTCAAAACAAGTGCCGCTGCGGCAGCGAATTCGCCGGTCAAAGGAGTTCAGCTGGCGATTGACTATGGACGAGAAACGATTGCAGTTGCTGCTGCGCGAATCGTAGGCTATAAATTACTCTCCATGGTCCGGCATGGTAGCTGATATCGCATCGCTAAATTGAACTAGTCATTCATTTACCTTCGGGGGGGGTGTAATTGGCAACACTGCAGGTTCTGGTCCTGTCATTGAGGGTTCGAGTCCTTCCCCCCGAGCAATTTATTTGACTCACGCTGATTGCTGCGACGCCGTCGCCAACTTTATATGCCCGGGGTGGTCGACAGGGCCGATGTGCCGCGGGAGGCGTGAAATTGGTGGCAAGCGACTGGCATCCATGGCTGACGACTAAGATTGATTAGCCGACATCGATGGCCCCATCGTCTAGAGGCCTAGGACACTACCCTCTCAAGGTAGAGACACGGGTTCGAATCCCGTTGGGGCTGCCAAGATTAGCTTAAACGGGCAACTTGATCAGATGAAAAGCAAGAGTTTGGTTACCTGGGGATGTTGTAGCGCGACTGCTTGCTTGAACAGTCAGCTTGTTGGTCCGATTGGTCCCAGGGCGCAGCATTTCAGCATCCCTCCTAATTTTAGGCGGCTTTATCAGGTTGGCACCTTCCTGGACTTGATAGGCCGTGTCCTAAAAACACCTTCACCACCCGCACATTGGTTCGTCCTGAAGAATGGCATTTTGGCGACCGCAAAGGATGTTTTGGGTGCAGGTTTTTTCGGCCTCGACGATGCCGTGTATGTGCGAGCAGTCCGGACAGGCTCTTTTTGGGGCAATCACTCACCTGAAAATTAATTGGCCGGTCCTGGTCGGAGAATGGATTTAGCAGGTTCTCAGTGCATATGGGGTTGATGGCCGATTAAGTGGGCGCCGTTGTCCCCCAAGATTCCTCTTATGACCTCTGGTGGAAGATCGGACTCCTTTAGATCCTTAACGAACTTCGCCATGGTTTCTGCGTCGCGGATCTCCTGTGGATAATCTGTCCCGAAGACTATCCGGGAAGCGGGAAGCTCGGTTAGCGCGGCATCGATAGCTCTGGTGCTGCCGAAGAGACCTCCAGTGTCAAAGAATAGGTTTCGGGCAATGTAGTAGTCAAACTCTTCTTTAGCGGTGATGGAATGGGGGGAGTCGGGCGCAAGCCCCATATGAGCCTTATCCTGATATCCGCGTATTCGTGCGATAATTGCCCCTATGCCTCCTCCGAGGTGCGACATAACAACTTCGAGTTCTGGAAATTTATCGAATACGCCTCCTGCTATGAGCCGGTAAGTTGCTACAACGAGTTCGTGTTCGCGACCGACGCATCGATAAAGGTCGTATTTGTTGTAATAGTGGCTCATTTCTGCTGAAACCGAGAGGGCAGGATGGACGAATATGAACATCCCAGCATCCTGAAGCGCCTCGTAGAGTGGGTCCAGAACATCGTCGTCGAGGTTGAAGGAGTCGAAGCTGCTAGGGAAGGCGATGCCTTGGAAACCATATTCCTGGGAACATCGCTTCAGTTCGTCCCTCCATCGGTTATTTGCGGGATCAACATGGGCCAAGGGGCTAAACCTATTGGGGTATTCGTGTTGGACGCGGTTAGCCGTCGCGTTGATGAGTTCGCACACTTCCTGGGTGCCACCCATGCCCGCACCGCTCGACAGCACGGCCACATCTATTCCGGCGGTGTCCATGGACTGAATATGGCGCTCGAAAAGAAAGAGCGTGTCGTGGTAGGTATACGCGGGGAGCCCATGCTGAATGAGGATGTCGATTTTGCCGTCTGGCTTCAAGTGCGGGCGCACAAGTTGTTCGGGTGTGAAGTGAATATGAAAGTCAATGACCTCCGTCATCGGGCGTACCTGTCTTTCCATTGATCTGGACGTGCTCGTATTCGATTTTGTAGAGAAGCTATCACAGGCAAAGCATTTTTTTCGAGGATACTAAAGGCTGAATCGCAGATTGTCTCACGGTGATTTCTTAGCTGCAGTTAGGCCCTTGTGGGTGGGATCGATAGGGGGTTTTTGAATTTACTCAGAGTGTTCAAACCCAGGCTGGCTCAAGGTGATGAGTTGGCAAACAACTGTATCCCCAATCTCCATTAGCTGCGCGGAGAAATGCAAGTTTGCGCTATTTCCTAGTCAATTTTCTTGGGTGCGACGGTGTTGCTGAACCCTACTGCTGGTGGTGCCGATCAAGCCGAGGTGCTCGATCGGTAGAGCCGGCGCACCAGCGATGATCGGTAATGTGGAATTACGACGCCGCGATGGAGGTATCCGTGGAAAAGGTGTGGATAAATGGTGATCTCGTGGATCGGGATCAAGCCAAGATATCAGTCTTTGATCACGGACTTGTTACGGGGGATGGTGTTTTTGAGACCGTGGGCGTATACCGAGGGGTGTCCTTTGCTCTGGAGATGCATCTAAATCGCTTGCAAAGGTCAGCAGCTGGAATCGGCCTGCCGAGTCTCGATTTGGATGTCATTCGGCGTGGCGCATCGCTTCTTCTGCTGGAGAATAAGTGTGTCGATGGAAAGCTGAGGATCACTGTGACGGGTGGTGAATCGGTGCTCGGATCGGATCGAGCTGATGTCCCGCCCACGATTATAATTGCGACCGGCCCGCGTGTGGAAGGATTGCCAACCGCAAAGGTTTCGGTGGCTCCGTGGCCGCGCAATGAAAGGGGTGCGCTTGCAGGGTTGAAGACGATTTCGTATGCGGAAAATGTTGCCGCTCTAGCGTGGGCGAAAGCCAACGGCGCTGACGAGGTCATCTTCGGTAACATTGCTGGCAACCTCTGCGAGGGATCCGGCAGCAACATATTCATTGTTCTGGATGACGAAATTTATACGCCACCACTTTCTTCCGGAGCGTTAGGTGGGATCGCCAGAGAATTGATAGTGTCCCATCTTGGTATTAGGGAGAAGGACTTTCCCCTCGATATTCTTTACAGCGCCGAGCTACAAGAATGCTTTCTATCCTCAAGTATTAGAGAGGCCCAGGGAATATCTCATATCGATGGCCAACCGACCAGGATCTCACCCGGTCCGTTCACGCTCTCGATTGCCAGTGAGATTTCTAAATTGATTGAAAATGAGGTAAGGAGTGGCGGAACGCTCTGAATCGGGTGTTTCTGGCTCAAGCTAATTCATTTGCCAAGGTGTTTCTGCCCCGGGCATTTGTTGAGACGGTTCCGGAAATTTCTAAGTGAATCGGGGGAAGCCACGCGAAAGAATGAAGTTCCAACGCTCGACTTCGCGTGAGGTACGTTTTTTCGCAAAAAGGTTTTGCTGAAAGGATCGTCGACGAAATTCTATCGATCGACCGGGCCAGTTGATGCGCGGCAATTTCTTCGCCAACAGATCAGCGGACTCGCTGACTGGAGCTACAACGCCTTGGTTCTCGGAATCGCGGCGGTCTGGTTTGAAGCGAGAAGGTAACCACCTTGGCGAGGTCTTGGGAGTCCACCGCGTCTGGGGAGGCAATCGGTTCATCCGCTCCGATGAACAGTTTGCACTGACGGGTTTTTCGTTGCTGGAATGGCTGCTACGGGGAAGAGGACACAGTAGTGGAAGGGTAGCTTGCCATCCAGAGGCAGGGTATTTATCGCAGCAACCGAGAGCGCGAATTACGGTTTTTCTGTAAATCTGGGAGACGATGGACGGTCGCTTTCGACGAGTTCGATTCTTCTGCGCCTATGGTCTCAAGCCTGTGCAAGATTCTGAACTGTCCCGGTCAGCCGATTTATGTTCCTGTGACATGGGGTTGTGCCTCGGATGGGGACTGCGATACGGTGCGCAATATTTTCACGGTAGAACTCACGTAGATGATTCAAAGCCGCATGGCATGCTCGGTCCAGCTGGGTCAAGCGCAAAGGCCACAATGAAGGGCGACCTTCTCGTAGAAGAATAGGTGCGGGCTGGTCATCTGTTTCGGGCGTCTTAGTGCCTTGCGCCAGGAGCTCAAAAATTTATTGAAATTATTGGAGGAACGAGCGCCAGTCGAAGGGCAATGAGGCGAAAAGAGGGCTGACGGCTGAGGCGTTTCTGAAAGATCCAGTCAACTGTGACATGCCGGATTTGCGACATTGGGTTATTGTGTGCATTTTAGTGGTAGGTAGGATTTGGCCGGTGTCACGATTGGGCTCGGGCTATTCCCTCTAGGCTCCTAAGGGGAAAACGCGGGCCGAGCGTAGGTGCGGCAGCTTAAAGTCCGAGCAGGCCACAATTTTTAGTTTGAGAAGGAGTCTCAGTGAGTGGAGATCTGGCTCCATTGGCAGCCGACATAGATGGTCGGTGTATAACGACGATTCGAATGCTCAGCGTGGACGCTGTGGAGAAGGCAAAATCCGGCCATGAAGGCTTACCGTTGGGAGCCGCGCCCATGGCTTGGACCGTATGGAGCAGATTCCTCAGGTTTGACCCCAGCGACCCTCACTGGCCCGGAAGAGATAGGTTTGTATTATCGGCTGGGCATGGCTCGATGCTCCTGTATTCGTTGCTTCACCTGTTCGGTTTTCCGGTCTCGATCGAAGATATCAAAAGGTTTAGGCAGTGGGGTTCAATCACTCCCGGGCATCCGGAGTATGG
>DAHVOF010000189.1 GCA_027318945.1 Actinomycetota bacterium
CCGGCTTCCCGATTCTCCCCTAGGGGCACCTCGCGGTCGTAATCTTCGTATCACGCTATCGGCGTCGCCGGGGGCTGTCAAGTTTAGGAAAGGCATTGGTTAGATCGCGTGGACTTTCCGGCGCATTGCTATGGAGCGGCCCGAAGGCGGAGCGCACTCTGTCAGCAGCCACGTTTGCGTAGGAAGGATCGACCGCGGTGAAAGCTCAATACGAACTCCTTTTGTCTTTTTCAGGAAAAAGTTTTTTGAAAATGTGGCGAGCATAATGCCTGGTGACATAGGTAAACAGAGCTTTGGCGGCTAATTCGGCAGAAAGTTCTGGGCTGGGTTTGTCAAACTTGTACGTACAATTGAATATGTGACTCCATTGGACTTCGTAGTATTGCTTTTTTTCATCTCAATTGCCGCGGGCGTCCTGGGGTCGCTCGTGGGCCTTGGAGGCGGGGTGGTAGTCGTACCGATTCTGACCCTGCTCTTCCATATCAACATTCGCCTTGCCATCGGCGCGTCAATCGTCTCGGTCATTGCGACCTCCAGCGGTGCCGCCTCGGCATATGTTAGAGAGCGCATGACGAACTTGCGCGTCGGAATGTTTCTCGAGATAGCGACAACCACCGGCGCTATCACCGGTGCGTATCTGACGACCGTCCTTCCGACGCGGTTCCTGTTTCTGCTTTTCGGCCTGGTTCTTGCGTACTCCGCGTTCGCGACCTACCGCAAGAGGCATTCGGCACATCCGCTCACGGTGTCAAATGACCGGATCGCGAACTACTTCGACCTGCATGGCTCTTACTATGACCAGTTCGAGAAGAAAGAGATCGAATACAAGGTTTCCGGGACCAAGCTCGGCCTCGGCATGATGTATGTGGCCGGAATGGTGAGCGCTCTGCTCGGGATCGGCTCAGGGGCTCTCAAAGTTCCTGCGATGGATGTGGCGATGCACTTGCCGATCAAAGTGTCCACAGCTACCAGCAACTTCATGATTGGTGTGACTGCAGCTGCAAGTGCCGCCTTCTATTTTGCACGGGGACAGATCGATCCGATCATCGCCGCGCCGGTTGCCGCGGGCGTGCTCGGCGGCTCGATGTTCGGCGCCAAAGTTCTAGGAAAGATAGAGAGCCGGATCGTCAGGCTACTGTTCGTGCTGGTTCTTGTAGTCATATCCGTCGAGATGTTCCAGAGAGGAGTGCTCGGATGACCAATTCGGGGGAAAGCTCCGGTATGCCGGACGAGAAGTCCGCGCACGCAGCCTCGGTCACGGTGCGCTCGCATCACCGTGAGGTGGACGAGGAGAAGCTGCGCAAGGTAGAGACAGCGATAAGCTATGTGCTCCGCATAGGTGTCGTCGTATCTGTCATCACGGTGCTGATAGGCATGGTGATGGTTTTCAGCCATCATCCCGGATATGCATCAATAACAGGCCACGTCTCCTACCATTCCGTGACAGACAGCAGCACTACGTTCCCGCATACTCTCGGTCAGCTCGGGACTGCGCTATCGAACCTCACGGGCGAGGGCATCATAGTCCTGGGCCTCATAGTTCTGCTGGCAACGCCCGTCTTGCGCGTGGCAGTGGGGGTCGTAAGCTTCATATACGAAAAA
The DNA here is from genome assembly GCA_027318945.1 of Actinomycetota bacterium. GTDB lineage: Bacteria > Actinomycetota > Acidimicrobiia > Acidimicrobiales > Acidimicrobiaceae > SCQM01. Next base: position 1,603 of record DAHVOF010000189.1, read on the forward strand.
GATCCTCCCATGACATTCGTCACGCTATTCGTTCTCGCAGTGCTGATAGCCTCGTTTTTTCTCGGATGACAGGACCCGAGAGTCTCGACCGAGCTGGAAGGGATCCACTTTGGGCCCAACTTGCGCGAGATCTGCGGAGGCGCCTCGCCGCGGGCGAGTTTGAGGACAGATTTCCGAGCGAGAACGATTGCGTCGCTGAATACGGCGTCAGCCGGCATACGGTTCGTGAAGCTCTTCGCCATCTCGATGCCGACGGGCTGCTGGTGCGGCACAGGGGCTCTCGCACCACCATATCCCGCACCGAGTTCGAGCAGCCGCTGCACGCGATGTACAGCCTTGCTGTTTCATTGCGGTCCCAGGGAGCTGTTGAAAGGTCGAAAGTACTTGCCATCGGTGAAATGCCTGCCGACCATCACGGGGATGAGCTCGGCATTGCCAGGGGCATGCCCCTGACCTATCTCGAACGGTTGAGATTCGCTGACGAGGAGCCTCTGGCGATAATGCGATCATGGCTGCCGGTAGAGGTCGGAGGCGCACTTCTCGAGCGTGATTTGGAGTCCGGATCGCTATATGATCTGCTCGCCGAAAAGCTGCAACTACGCGTGACGGGCGGATGGGAGAGGATGTGGCCCGTGAATCCCACGGCGAAAGAACGGCAGATGCTCCACCTCCCCAAGGACGAGGCCGCGCTCATGGTTCATAGGCTTGCTATGGCGGGAGATCGCCCTGTCGAATGGAGGGAGACCATCATCCGTGGAGACAGGTACTCATTCAGGGCTGAATGGGCAGCCGAAGGCTCCCCTGGGTAGCAACCATGTTGGATGCTGGCCGAGTTTCGGTCGGATCGGAAGGTTGCGAACGCCTAGATGTGGAACGACGAGCCGTCAATCTCTGAGTTTGGGCTAATCACCGTCGAGATTACCAGCGATCCGCAGACCTTGTCGTGAAAGGTCTGCCGCTTGGGATCCTTCAGAGCCCAGAGGTATCCCAAGCCGAATACAAGAGCGCTGATGCCGGAGATGAAGTAGCGAGCCGTGGCGCGCAGATAGCCGAGCTTCTTCCCATTCAGGTTGACGACCCGGACTCTTGCGACCTTGGCTCCGACCGTTTGGCCGAAAGGGCCGCCCAGTAGGAGGACCATGTAGCCGAGATCTATAAGGGCGGAGACCCCGTTTGCCTCTCTGGGATTGATGTGGACCAGCACCTCTCCGATCGTGGCCAGCAGGACAATGTCAACTATCCACGCGAACGCCCTCTGCCTAAAGCTGGCAAGAGGGTAAGTAGCACGCGGTTGGAAGGGCTGTTCTCTGTCAAACTGGCCGGAAGGGGTGGATTCCCACGGCTCTGCCATTCGGCACTCCTTATAAATTTTGCAATACTTTAACTCTACTCCGAATGTCGAGACAGATGATCTCACGCCACGCGCAGGCATTTCTCGGGAATCGAAGGCTGTAGGCTAGGTTCTTGTCAGGCGGCCCAGCCACTCGGCTCAAAGTATGTTTGGAAGTTTCGTTGATAACCAAGAATGCCTCTCCGGCTAGAGGGACCAAAGATATCCTTCCCAAAGAGGCTCAGCTGAGGAGCTGGGCGGTCAATAGGATTTTGGAAGCTTACGCCCGGCATGGCTTCAGCCAGATAGAAGTACCGATAATCGAGGGCATTGAATGGCTGACCGGCGGGGTGGGCGGCGAGAACGAAAAGCTGCTCTTCAAGATCCTCAAGCGAGGCGAGAAGCTGGACCTGGCCGCCGCGACCAGCGAAGACGACCTCTGTGACCTCGCTCTCCGCTTTGACCTGACGGTCCCCTTGACCAGATATTACGCGGCCAATCAATCGCAACTTCCCTTGCCGTTCAAAGCAATCCAGATTGGGCCTGTGTTTCGAGCCGAGCGGCCCCAGAAGGGGAGGTTTCGCCAGTTCACCCAGTGCGACATCGACATCATTGGCGAACCCAGCTATCTCGGCGAGATGGAGTTGATCGCCGCGAGCGCCGAGGCGCTTTGCGCGCTTTCCCTGCGCGGCTTTGAGATCAAGATCAATGACAGGAGAGCGCTCGAGTCATTCAGCCGACACTGCGGCATCGAAGAGGGCCGTTCGGGGGAGTTCCTGGTCGCCCTCGACAAACTCGATAAGATCGGTGTCAGCGGCGTGGCCAAGGAACTCGAATCCAAGTCGTTCCAGCACGGTGCAATAGACAAAGCCGTTGGACTGATCGAGTTGCTTGGAAATGGGATGGAGCCGCTCGAGTTCTACTCCGAGATCGGGGTGGGCAAGGAAGTGATCGACCAGCTTGAAAAGATCAACTCATTCTCGCGGGAGCTCGGCGGAGCGGCTTTCTCTTCGGCCCTCGATCCAACGGTGGTGCGCGGGATGGGATATTACACCGGGACTGTCTTCGAGGTCGCTTATCCGGGCTGGAGTTCGTCGATCGCTGGAGGCGGAAGGTACGACAAAATGCTGGAGCGCTACGGCAAGGACTCTCCGGCAGTTGGCTTTTCACTTGGATTCGAGCGGATTCTGACGATACTTCTCGAAATGCACGAACCTGTTCAGGCAGTGGCACAAAGGTACCTCACCATCCTTTTTGAAGAGGGAGAAGAGTTCAAGCCCGCCTTCGAGCTTGCAGGGTTCTACAGGGACGCCGGCTATAACGTTTCGCTACGCCATCGCAAGGCGAAGTTGGGAAACCAGCTCAAAAGGCTCGAGGCTGAGGCGAATCTTGCGAGGAGCCACGGGGACTACCACGGCGTGGTCGTCTATGGCGAGGACGAGGAGCCGAGAGAGCTGCCCTAGCCATCGTTCAAATTGGCTTTGCTGAATGGCGTGCCGTTCGTGAAGTTCAGAAAGCTAGAGCGAGTGTGCGAAAACCTCACCTTCTTCAACTTCACGTTCAGCGACGACGACCTGTCCCTTCTGGACGTGCTCGACAAAAGGGGCCGCTGCGGTCCCGACCATGATAGGGGTGATCCATCGACGTACGATATCGAAACTTCCAAAGCGTGCAACGTCGGTCGCGGTTCCGTCCCGGTGGCAGGCAGAAACTGGTGCTTCATCGAAGCGGCTTCGTGCGCTTTTTCCTGACCTGAGCCCGACCGGGCCATACAAACAGTTAACAATGATAAAGACTATGGAGCATTGCGCGCTTGGACGAACTTGCATCTCTTCTACTCTGCTTTGCCTCAGCGCCATGATGTTCGGCGCTCGGGCCGACAACGACAAACAGAATTCCATCAAGATTATTCATCGGGCACTTTACTTGGACAGCAACTTCATCGACACCGGTGACGTGCAGTGCAACGCGCATCGGCGAGTCCGAAGTGGTTGTTGGCCAGACCTGCGGGGTCGACGCCACCTTACGGCGATCATTTCTGACTTTCATAAGAGCCGATCAACTCAGATTGCGAACTTGTGACTGCGTTCTATGGGAGCGAAAGAACTTTTCGTTCCTTGACACATAATGATAATGAATATAATGTGATACCTCATTGGGGGGATAGCTAAGGTCTGCTTGAGCTGGCGGCCGGCTTCTGTTACTAGTTAGGCTTCGCGGTTTATGGCGTTAATGCAAACCTTAAAGCCGCGTCGTTCTGCGCGTGGCATCCTATTCGTTACCAGGTTTAAATCTGGGCCTGGCTTAATTTGGGGTGCGGCTTCGCTTGTCGTCTTCTTCGCGATCTGGCAGCTAAGTGGCAATTTTGTTAAGCCGATTTATTTTTCAACTCCCTCGCGAGTTGTGAGCGCGCTTGGCACGATGTTGTCAAAGGGAGAACTCCTTCCAGCCATGTGGCAGACAGCCGTGATAGTGGTGCTCGGATTTGGTTCGTCAGCATTGGTCGGCATTGCAGCAGGTCTGGCGCTGGGACGATCCATCAAGCTACGCACCGCAATTTCGCCACTGATCAGCATGGCAATCGCAGCTCCATTCGTTGCGTTGCTGCCGCTTATGGAAATATGGTTTGGCCTGGGACTTCTTGCGAGAGTGGCATTTACGTTCATTCTTTGCATTTGGCTCGTGGTGATTAATACCTACATAGGAGTCGCCTCCCTCTCGGCTACGTACAAGGAGCTCTCCGAATCAATGAGCCTGAGCAAATTTGAGGCCATAAGGTACATAATCCTTCCTGGAGCCTCGCCATATATCTATGCAGGCCTACGCATATCAGCGGCTCAGGCCATTGTGGGTGCTGTGTTAGCAGGACAAGAGGTCGGAGCCAGTGGCCTCGGAGGGTTGGCGGGATCCTACGGTTCATTTTTTCAAACCTCGCATCTGATTGTCACAATTGTCGCCTCCACGATCTTGGCGTTCATGCTTTTTGGACTGTTGCGTTTGTTCCAGTCGGTTCGCAGTCCATGGATTCACGCCACGGGCCAGGGGTAGCCGAGGCTAGAAGACATGCGAATTTCCCACACACAAGGAGAATGAGTCACCGTGACTATTAATGATGAGCAGTGCCTTTTGGAAGTAAGGGGAGTAAGCAAGGCGTTTTCAGATAGACGCAAAAACCGCAAAGTTGTCCTTGACGACGTTTCTCTCAAGGTCCAAAAAGGTGAATTCGTGAGCATCCTTGGGATGAGCGGCTGTGGCAAGACAACGTTGCTGAGAATAATTGACGGTCTTATTAGCTGGGACGAAGGTGAAGTACTTCTTGAAAATCAGCCAGTTGGCAAAGCGCAGCGCCAGCGCATGGCTTTTGTATTCCAGGATTCAAACCTTCTGCCATGGCGATCAGTAAAAAAGAACGTGGAACTCAATCTTGAATCGATGAAGGAGCTCTCGCCTCAAGAGCGGTCCGAGCGGGCCATGGAAGCTTTGCGGCTGGTCGGACTTGAAGAGGCCGCTGATCACGCACCATATCAACTTTCGGGAGGCATGCAGCAACGTGTCGGTGTCGCGCGAGCACTCGCGCGTCAACCGGCGGTATTCCTGATGGATGAGCCATTCGGTCACCTGGACAACTTCACCAGGGAAAGACTCCAGCAGGAGATTGGAGCGCTCATTGAGCGCCTGAATGCAACGGTTGTTTTCGTCACACATGATATCGATGAAGCGATCTTGCTGTCAGACAAGATCGTGCTCTTGGAGGCCAACCCGGGTCGCGTAGCAAAAGTATTCAAGGTGGACCTTCCCCGTCCCAGATGGCGTTACAACGTTCGTGCACATCCAGAAGCTATGCGACTGCGGGAAGAGATTGTTACGGACCTGCATCTCAAGATCGCAGACTGGGTCCATCCGGAGGAGGAGGTGCTGCTAAGTGGCAGTGAGTCTTGAAGAGGGATTTGCTGATGCGACAGAACTCGAAGCAATAAACAATGCTTTGCGAAGTTCGCGCCTCCGAACGGGTTTAAAATATTCCGGAACGGTGTATCTCATCGTAATTCTGCTCGTACTGTGGCAGATAATTGGTTCGTTCCTCGATCCGATTTACATTTCCAAGCCGACGATGGTAGCCAGCAATCTCTGGAACATGCTCTTCGGTAAGGCTCAGATATGGCACGACATAGCTGTATCGACATCCGAAATGTACATTGGGCTCGCGATCGCTCTTGTTATCGGCTCGGTTTTTGGACTAGCTATAGGGCGATCGCGTGTAGTAAGGGGTATTACTGCTCCGTATGTGGTCTTCCTGAATGCCACACCCCTGGTAATCACACTTCCCCTTTTGGCAATATGGCTGGGAGTCGATGAGAAAGCCAGGATCGTCTTCATAGTGTTACTTGCAACTTGGCCAATTCTCCTAAATGTAGCTGCAGGATGCCGCAATGTCAGCGGGAGGTTTACAGAACTTGGCCAGTCGGCAGGACTGAGCAGAACTGACGTGATTCGGAAAATTATCGTCCCTGGCGTCCTTCCGTATTTTCTGACTGGAGCCAGAATTTCGGCGGGCCTGGTCGTCATAGGCATGGTCGTCTCGGAGATGGAAGTCAGCTTGGTAGGTCTGGGATATCTGCTTGCTTCGTACGCCTCTGGATTTCAGACCTCAAAACTGCTTGCGGTCTTTGTCATCTCAACCGTATTTGGCCTAATAAACGTCGGTTTGCTTTCTTTGGCTACCCGGCTGTGGGCACCGTGGGCAGTTCTCGAGAGAAAGGAACATTGATACGTCCTACTAGTACATATGAGCTAAATCATCATGATAACTACAGGGAAGTTATTCGAAACGAAGTACCACTTGTCAGATCCCGAGGGGGACATCAAAAAGGAGCATTGTTGTGAGACAAGCCTTCAAGGTCATAGGGCCGCTGCTGGGAGCAGCGTTGGCCATGACCGCGTGCGGTAGTTCAAGTTCCAACGCCAGTTCAACGGCCACAACGGCCGCCACGGCCACTACATCAAGCAGTAGCAGTGGCAGTGGTAGCTCTGGCTCTGATTATGGCCTGAAGCTCAATGCGGATGGCACGCCGAACCTCAAGGGGGTAACTCTCCATCTCGGCATATCCGGTGGAAACCCAGTACCGGGAGACACAACCAACTACGTCCTTGCTCAAATACTAAAAAGCTGGGGTGCCACGGTTAGCTACACCATCGGCGGCGGACCAAGCATGCAGCTCGCCGTTGTCAGCGGACAATTGGATGCCGCAGACGGACAATTTTCAAGCTCACTCGACGCCGGTCTTCAAATCATCGCCCCGGCCATGACACACGTCGACGATGTCTTGGTATCGAGCAAGTTTACCTCGGTAAGCCAGCTCAAAGGCGCGACTGTGGCTACCTCTTCCAATCTAGATCCAGGAAACTATCTCGGCGGAGTGCTCTCCAAGGCCCAGGGTTGGGGCGCAAACGGCATAAAGATGACGTTCACTGGTGCCGACTCGAGCACCGTGGATCAGCTCATATCTGGCCACTTGACCACCGCGTTCGTGGCAGCCGAAGACCTTGTAACCCTGAAGGCGCATGGTACTTTCAATGTACTCAAGACTGCGGCCCAAATATCTCCCGACTATGCCGATAGCTTCAACGCTGCTCTCCCTTCGTGGGTCAAGACACACCAGTCCGACGTTTTGGCAATCGATCTCGCATGGTGGGCGGCAGCCAAGGTCTTTGATACAAATCCGACCAGCTGGGACAATTACGCTGAGCAGTACACCAACAATGCTGCTACGCCAGCTGCAGTGAAGCTGGAGCGCCAGGCTCTCGCACAGTTCAATCCATGGCCCAACACACCGGCTGACGCCAGCTCAATTCTATCTAACGCGGTTATACAGACCAACTATGCCGCTAACCTCGCAGCGGGGCAGATGAAGGGCGCGGGGCTGAACAGGTCCGCTTCTTCAATGGCGGATCTCGGACCGTGGCAGCAGTCAGCGAAGATTGCAGCTCAGTATCCAAGCATTTACTAGTGGCCTGACAGTATCGCGGATTCGTTTTATCGGCTAAAAAGAGTAAACCATTTGTGGTGGCGGCTTAACGAAGCTGCCGCCACAAATCAGTTAACATACTCGCTCAGTCGTAGCGCCTGCATGATTGACTCCTATGGTCGCTGACCTGGGATAGATGGCTCGGGAGGCGAAACTTGGGCTAATGTTGAGCGATGGTTCCTGTGTTTCGAATAAATGCTTCTCGCCTCGCGAACCGCAATGCAGCACCCGGAAGGCTTGCGACCGTAGGCCTCCTTGCGTTTGGGGCTATGGCGGTTTCCGCCTGTGGCCCAGTATCGAGTTCCAGCGCTCCGACAACCGTGAAATCAGCTATTTCCACTACCACGACACCGTCCACAACGCTTCCAGTGCTCTTGTCAGCCTCGGAAGCATCCTGGCAGTTGAGGAATCCTTTGAGCCGAATGGTTCTGCTTCCAGCTGGCGGCAATTCGCTGGCCATTTTGGGCGGCCTTACCGCAGCGGACACCTCTGCCAGCGGGATCTTTAGCCTCAACTTGGCCAACGGAGCACTCACAGCCACGGGGGTTTTGCCGGCGGCGGTTCATGACGCCGCAGGCGTGGTATTGGGGTCGAACTACCTGGTGATAGGAGGAGGTTCGGTGAGCACTGTGGCGACCGTCGAGTCAGCGCCGCTGGCTGGCGGAAGCGGCAAGGTATTGTCCAGTCTCCCCCAGCCTCGCTCGGATTGCACCGCGGTTGTTGCCGATGGCAGCGTGGTGATCGTCGGAGGGTACAACGGCTCGACGGCTGATCCGGCGGTTCTAGAGACCACGGATGGCACGTCGTTCAGGCAGGTATCGACCTTGAAGGTCCCAGTGCGCTACTCCGCTCTTGCGGCAGCTGGCAGCTCGGTCTACGTGTTCGGAGGCTTGACCGTTGGCGGATCGAATCCCGGTCAACCGTCATCTGCGGTCCAGCGGATAGATCTTTCGACCGGTGTCACCAGCGTTGTAGGCTCGCTCCCTCTGCCGCTCGAGGGGGCCATGACGTTTGTTTTGAACGGTCACGTCTACGTGGCTGGTGGTGACACCGGGACGGGCAACAGCCTTTCGAGCAGTTCTGCGGTGTGGGCATACGATGGCGGCTCAGCCTTTTCCCGTGCCGCCACTTTGCCGGTTGCAGTGTCCAATGCCGGCGCTGCAGTGGTCGGCGGAACTGCTTGGATAGTCGGGGGCGAGCATGACGGAAAGACTACTGCCGCGGTTCAGGTACTCAAAGGCTGAAACTCCTCGGTTCCGGAGCGTTCTTGAAACTCGCTTCACCCTCCTGTTGTCGGCGGAGCTGAGTTCGTTGAAAGGTAAGGCGGAATGCCGATCGCACTGGCGTGCGTCATGAGCAGGGAGTAGGGAGGTGCAAGGTCGACGCCGTCCGGTTTGTCGAGATATCCAGGTTTCGACCCCGGAATGCCGGTGTGACCGTACTGCCAAACTATCTGGTTGGTCTTGGGATCTATCACGATGACCCTATGGTTCCAGTCGTCCGTGGCCAGTATGTCGCCGTTTGAGAGCGGAATCGCAATCGACGGCTTGTTTAACGCTTGTGCTCCGGTTGGAGCGAATCTCCAAAGGAGCGTTCCACTCAGGTTGAACTCTTCGATCACGCCCGGATTGGTGTAGGCCGCCGTTAGGAAGGTCCCTGGCGAGACTTCATTGCTGTCCGAAGGATAGCTTATGCCAGGCGGATGTATGGAGAACTTTATCTGTCCGCTCGGAGTCATCTCGTCTACCCAGTTTCCATTGATCTCGGTGACCAGCCAGTCGCCGTTAGTCATGGGAAACATCCCGTTGGGGCTGCCGAACCGAAGCGGAGGCTGGTGATAGCAGTATGGAGTTGTCTCGCCGTAGATGTGCAGGGGCGATGGCGATGACGGCGACAGATACAGCAGCCGGCAGTTCTTGATATCGGCGGCGATGATATTTCCATTAGGCAGGATCATGGCATCGTCCGGATTGTTGAGGTATCCAGTTGCGGATCCGCTGGTCCCCGGATGGCCGTAGCGGTATGTTATCTTGCCGGTACTGACCGAAATCTCAGTTATCACGAACTGGGACTCCTGCGTTGCAAGTATGTGCTTCCCATTTGGCCCGAAAAAGGAGTCATCAGGCTCTATGAACGTCTGGCCTTTAGCGAGGTCTCCCGGAGAAGGATATTGCCACAAGATCCTCCCCTTGGGATCTACGATCAACAGCCTTGAGTTGTTTCGATCGGCGATCATGATCGGTCCCGGGAGCGCGGACGGGTTGGAGCCCGGCGCAAGGTGCCCGGGCTGGCCCTTTACTTTTGCTTCGAGCGACGCAATCCAGGCTTGGGGAGAGAATGCCGATGATTTTGCGGCGGTGCCGGCGACGCCAGTCGCAGCCGAAGAGCCCTGCCCCGTCGCAGCAGTCCCCTGCGGGCTGGCAGATTTGGAAGAGCTCTTGGCAGAGTGCAGTGCCAGCGTGCCAACCGCAAGGAGGAATAGTGCGAGAATGGCAAGAGCCAGAAAGGTCTTCCCGGTTCCAGTGCTATTGCGGCGTACGGAGTGCTTATGAGCATGAGCCCTGGAATATTGGGGTCGGTTGGAAGGCATTAAGTTAGGTAATATAACGAAAAACAGCGGCTATTGCATGTCATACTCTGAGGTATTTGATTTCTTTCATTAATGTCCGATTTATTAGAAGCCTATCTAAATAGCTGATGGTGAATACAAAAATGTCTTTTAGCGAGATATAAATACCGATAAACCCGGTGCCTGATGGTAGCAAATAGCGCATTGCATAAGTTAATTTGCTTCCTCGCTCTCTTGTGCCAAATGGCCGAGCCTGCATGGAAATGAGCGCTCAAGTCGAACCGTGAAACAGGCCCCGTCGCCTTGCTTGTCAAATGACTGAGCCTTAAATTGATCGGATTGACCTTCGCATCCAGGCCGCCGATTTTGGTATCGACTTGACCGGTCCTCCTGCGGACGACCCTGAAACCATCGCACACCCGTTGAAATATTGCGGCATTGTTGTCATGCCCGGAGCAGGTGCGCACGAGAGATCCTGAAGGCTCGATCAGGTTTGAGAAGGTGACCGGTGCATCCCAGCTTGCTGACAGATTGGCGCACTTGCTCAAACTGCCAGGCTTCCCGATCTGGAATCATGTGCGCTAACTGCCTCGGTGTGCGCTGCGATCTGCTGGGAGCTCTCCTTTACGAGCTCTGGCGAGGCGATAATCTCTTCACCTAGCAGGACAGCTCCTAGCTCCGACTCTGCTAAAGTTGGCGGATGATCTCGAGAGTGTCCACTGGTACTGGATTAGCTTGTGGGCGTGGGCCGGCGAAGAGACCCACGAGACATTACCCGTAGTGGTATCGAGCCTGTAGAATCACTACGTCATCGCCATCGACCAAGTAGACAAGCCGATGCTCGTCGCTGATTCGTCTTGACCAACAGCCAGCGAGGGCGTAACGCAATGGTTCCGGTTTTCCTATACCCTCGAAAGGGCGGCGGGCAACATCATCTAATAATTTGTTGATGCGCCCAAGCGTGGCCCTGTCGGCTGAAAGCCAGTACTTGTAGTCTTCCCAGCCACTGGTAGTGAATACGATCCTCACTAGTCCAGCTTGTGTTCCTGGCGATCGCCTGATGCAGCTTGCTTCAGGCTTTCGAGAAGCCTAAGCGCGTTCGCCGGAGATCTGAGGAGATGTGCTGTTTCTTCGAGCTCGTCGAAGTCGTCTTTCGACATAAGGATGGCGTCTCCCCTCTTGGATATGATCTCCACAGGTATGCGATCGTTGTTGACCTGTTCTATTAGGGGAAACAGTCTCTTTCGAGCTTCGGTTATCGTAATTGCCATGCTAACCTCTCATAAGCGGTACTATATAATGTACCACTTATACCCTTTTATTCAGCAGTCAACTTGCGTGCTGGTGCTCATGTGCCAAATGACCGAGCCTGCGCGGAAATGAGCGCTCAAGTCGAACCGGGAAACAGGCCCAATCGCCTCGCTAGGCTAAGCCATTCGGAGCCGTCCGTCGCTATGCTTGACGGCTGGTCGGGCAACCTCGGTGTGATCACGGCCATAGGCCATGAGGTGGCAGTGATGTGGTTCTTGCGGTCATTGTGGAAGCTCCAGCGCATTCCGCTGAGGTGCCGCCAAGGGCCCCACTCATTCTTTCAAGTGACGGACTTCAGCTAACGAAAGCGCGGAAACATGCCGATTTCGGGCGCTCGTGGGATTGTTGCGCAGTTGCGCGCCTGATCGAATGGTGGCCTCGGGGCCAATTAGGAGCGGAGGGAGTGGGATTCGAACCCACGGTGCCTTGCGACACGACGGTTTTCAAGACCGTTCGATTAGTCCGCTCTCGCATCCCTCCGGCAGCCATACTAGCAGTCCTCGCTAATGTTCGATTCTTGCCAACAGCTCGTCCAGCCATGCATTTGCCCGGGAGGACCGCTCCCTTCTATCGCCGGTTTTTTCTTCGGTTGCGCCGGCTGCGGGATAGGAGCCTATGAACTTGATCTCCGGAAGACTCCTGTGGAGTTCCGAGAGCGTGTCGGCGATGATTGGATCCTCGATGTGACCTTCAAGGTCGATGACAAAACAGTATTGGCCCAGGCCGGTCTTCGAGGGCCGCGACTCCAGCTTTGTGAGGTTGATGTTTCTGGCGGAGAACTGCGCGAGAATCGATATCAGCGAGCCAGGGCGATCCGCGATCTGGAAGCAGACCACGGTGGTCTTGTCATGCCCGCTTCTTGGGGAGAGATGATCCTTGTTCAAGAGGAAGAAACGCGTCTGGTTGCCGGTATGGTCCTCCACGTGCTTTTCAAGGATTTCCAGGTCATACAGTTCGGCTGACACGGAAGGCGCCAAGGCCGCCATGCTCGAGTCGCCGCTTTCTGCGACCATCCTTGCGGCATCTGAGGTGGAGTTCGTTGCCACGGTCTCAGCTAGTGGAAGGCGGTCGGCAAGGAAGCCGCGGCACTGAGCGAGGGCATGGGGGAAGGAAAGGACTTTTTGTATCCGGTCTGCGCCCGCACCCTTGATTCCCATGAGGTTTAGGTGCACGTCGTACACGACCTCTCGAAGTATGAAGAGGTCGTAGTCGAAGATCAGGGGATCGATAGTGGCTGATACGGTTCCCTCGATCGAGTTCTCGATGGCCACGAAGGCGTAGTCGACCCCACGGCTATCGATCGCCTCCATAACGGAACCCCAGCTCGGGAAAGGGATCAGCTTGGCTGCGGCAAGGTCGGTCTGGGATCTGAGCGCCTCCTCGGTAAAGGTGCCCCTCGGTCCTAGATATGCGATCGTAGAATTTGCGAAGTCCTTCATCGGCTCTATCCGTCCTTTGCTGCTGCCTGCTTGGAAGTAAAGCATATGCACATCGCAAGGCAAGCGTGGCGCTTTGCGATCCCGGCTCGAACTTCAGCCGCTAACCTTTAGCTAATCGGCGAAATGGGTGAATGCAGTGGATCGTTCAAGCCTCGAGATTCTGCTGAAAAGGTTCGAATCTGGCGATATTACTCAGGAAGAGCTAGTGAAACGCCTCGAGTCCGGGTTCCTTCTGGACTTGGGCTATGCGCGCCTTGACACGCACAGATCGCTCCGGCAGGGCTTTCCCGAGGTGATCTACGGGCCGGGAAAGACCCCGGCTCAGGTGGCTCGGATCGTCGAAGCCCTCCTATCTGAGGAGGAGGGTTCCACTGTATTGCTGAGTAGGGCAACGATCTCTCAGCTTGAGGCGGCGGCAGAAGTTGTGCCCGAGCCGGAGACCTTTTACCATGGTGCGGACCTCTCTGATTCCGGCCATTTCAGCGCAGTATGGAATCCCGCTCCTTTGCGTTCTGGCCTGTCCGTCTGCGTCATCACCGGGGGGACGGCCGATTTGCGCATAGCCACCGAGGTCACTGCTGTTCTCTACGCGTTTGGAGTCGCGTCGGACCTCATATCCGACTGTGGCGTGGCGGGGATTCACAGGCTGCTCGAGCAGATCGAGCGGGTGAGGAGCGCCGATGTCGTGGTCGTGGTCGCGGGCATGGAAGGTGCGATCGCTTCGGTCGTTGGGGGTTTGGTCCGTGCGCCGGTGATAGCTGTTCCTACCAGCACCGGCTATGGCGCTTCGTTGGATGGGGTGACGGCTCTGCTTTCCATGCTCTCGAGCTGCGCTCCAGGTCTCAATGTGGTGGGTATAGACAACGGTTTCGGGGCGGCGGTAAGCGCTATACGGATTCTGGATTATGGCTCAAGTCGTTTGGATTAATCCAACCTCAGGCATGAGCGGCGACATGTGTCTCGCGGCGATGGTGGACCTGGGGGCCGATCCAAAACAGATCGTAGAAGAGCTTGGCACGATTGAGGCTCTGAATGGCTTCAGTCTCGAGTTCAAGAAAGTATCCCGCGGTGGGCTGAGAGCGGTTTTAGCTCAGATCAAGTTGGCCGATTCGGCCGAGCATCGGCGTCTCGTGGACATCAATTCGATAATTGATGCTTCGGGAATGAGGCCGAACGCCAAAGAGCTTGCCAAGGAGGTGTTCTTCAACCTGGCCCAGGCGGAGGCGAAGGTTCATGGCGTAGCTCTTGATCGTGTCGAGCTCCACGAAGTTGGCTCGCTGGACTCTATCCTCGACATTTGCGGGTTCGCGATCGCCAAGGATCTGCTGGGCATCGAACAGATCTTCGCATCTCCTCCGGCCTTGGGACGCGGGGTGGCGCCCGGGGCGCACGGCGTCCTTGCGGTGCCTGCGCCGGCCGTACTGCAACTGTTGGTGGGCAAAGCGGCGTACGGCGGCTTAGCGGAATTCGAGCTCACTACCCCGACCGGCGCCGCAATAATCGCGACCGCGGCCACGCCATGTGAAGTGATGCCAAGGATGACCATCAGAGCGATTGGCTGCGGCGCGGGTGCAAGGGATCACGCCGATTTCCCCAACGTCGTTCAGATGGTGATCGGATCGATCGAAGTCGAGGAGCGACAGGCACCCGATCTGCCTGGCCATTTTGAACAGATAATCGAGCTTGAGACCAATCTCGATGACATCTCCGGCGAGCTCAGCGGCTACGTGATCTCGGCGCTACTCTCGAAGGGAGCCATCGACGCCTTTCTCACGCCTGTGCTGGTCAAGAAGGATCGTCCGGGCGTGGTGCTCACTGCTGTGGTACATCCTCGAGACGTGGTCAGGCTTTCGACTGAGATATTTTCCCTTACGGGGACTCTCGGCGTAAGGTCGATCGCCAAGCAGCGATATGTTCTCGACAGGGAGTTCTTCGAAATTGCCCTAATGGGTGAGAAGGTTTCCGTCAAGGCTGGACCATACCGGTCCAAAGTCGAATTCAGCCAGCTCGCTAGTCTTTCAGAGCGATTGGACATTCCAATATTGCAGCTAGAGGCCATGGCTCAGGCCGAAATCAAGAAGCTTATGGATGCCGATTAGCTAGATTGGACTCTGGCGATCATATGCCTCGTATCTAGGAACGGATGGTTGGCAGTGGAGTTCAGACAGCTTGGCAACAGCGGCTTGACGGTTTCGGTAGTGGGGCTCGGATGCAATAATTTCGGTGTACGGTGCGACGAGAAACAAAGCGAGAAAGTCATCAACGCCGCCATTGATAGCGGGATCACATTCTTCGACACGGCGGACATCTATGGAGGACGCGGCGGCTCGGAGACGATCCTGGGCAAGGTGCTGAACCGCAGGAGGGATCAGGTTATCCTGGCCTCCAAGTTCGGGATGGATATGGGGAGTTCCTACAAGGCCAGAGGGTCGAGAAAGTACGTGCGCCAAGCTATCGAGGCGTCTCTCGCGCGGCTGCAGACCGACTATCTGGATTTGTACCAGTTTCATGAGCCTGATCCTCTCACTCCCATCGAGGAGACTCTGGACGCGCTGGACGAGCTGGTGAAGGAAGGGAAGGTTCGCTACATAGGCTGTTCCAACTTTTCCGGTTGGCAGATCGCCGAATCGGAGATGCTGTCTCGAATCAACAACACCGAGCGCTTCATCTCGGCGCAGAACCACTATTCACTGCTGGAAATCGGCGTCGAGAAAGAGGTCATTCCCGCTTGTCTCAAGTTCGGGTTGGGAATGCTTCCGTTCTATCCCCTGGCCTCGGGGCTACTGACCGGGAAGTTTCGAAAGGGTGTAGAGCCGCCGGCCGGAACAAGGATGGCGGGTAGGCGCGCAGAGCTCGAAGGGGCCAACTGGTCTGTTGTGGAGGCCCTTTCTGAGTTTGCGGCGTCTCTTGGGGCCTCGCTTTTGGACGTTGCCATCTCCGCTCTCGCCGCCAAGCCCGCCGTATCGTCCGTAATCGCTGGCGCTACCCGGCCTGAGCAGGTGGAAGCGAACGTCCGTGCGATCGAGCTGAAGCTGAGCGCGGACGACATGCGAAAAGTAGGGGAGATAATAGGCTCGTCGATTTGAACCCAACCCTGGGGGTATTCCGTCCGCCCGTGTCGAAACTGCCAGAGAAAATTTCGAATCATTTCACCGACTGTTCACTTGGCCGTTATCCACCTGTAACAAACCCGGTCTAGAACTTTAGTCATGGCAGATGAAATGTTTGATGACGGGTTCTGGAATAAGGCACCTTCCGGGGTCGCCTTCGAGCTTGGAATCTTTTCGTCGGCCAAGAGGCCTCTCCCAGAGAGCGCAGACGAGGTTGCCGCAACGGCTGATCCGTCGATTGATGCGCTCGACCCGTGCAATGCCACCGAACCCCCTTCGGAGCTGCGCCGCTAGCCCACGGCGCAGCAGGCATTGCTATTTTTGTTCTACGTTCTGCCCAGCGTGTTAGTCATACAGCCTGTCCCGAAAATTCTGCCAGAGCAGATCCTGGTTTTGGTGCGTTTGCTCCGTTCAAAAGTTCTGCCAGTTGGCTATGGATGGTTGAGTGTCTCCTGAAGGCCCAGTGCCGAACAGCTTCAGGAGATTGCCGGTGATCCTCCTCAGCGTCTTCGAGGGGCAGGATTGGATTGCGTTGCAGCTTGACAGCGAATTGATCCAGTTGTTGGTTCCACTGTCGAACACTCCCCCGCCGCTTGCCGGATCGGTGTAATAGGTCATGTCAGAGTAGAGACCATCCTTGCTGGGCCCGATGTTCGTCTGCACCTGCCCAGATGAAAGGGGCGAGTGGCCCAGTATCTGCAGGTTCGAGGGATGCGGATTGCTTTCCTTGAACGAGTCGAAGTCAGATGCGAGCACTCCCGGAACCGCTTGGCCTTTCTTGAGACCCGTTCCTGCAAAGATCCACGAGCTGGCATCGTAGACTACGAAGCTCTTGGGAGCCACGCCGTTCATGAGGTACCCGCCGTAGCTCTCGCCGACAAATCTGCTCTCGGGCCAGTTGGCGGGAGGCGCCGACCAAGTATTGCCGGTGACTTCGAGCGGGTTGCCAGAGTGGTAGAGCGGATCCTTGTAGGAGTTCCGGTAGTCGACCACTTCCCGAAGGCTCCCGAGGGGCGAAGATTGCAGACGGACATGACGCAGCATGGCGCTGGCTCCAAAGAAGATGACGTTGAGTCCGTTGACGTGGTTTGCATTCTCCACCGCCGTTCTCTCGCGCAGAGACCAGCACTCGTCGTGGCCCAGCGAAAGAATGGCCTTGTGGTCGGCGAGCAGGGTGGGGTGCTGCACAACGGTCTGGTCGGTCCAGTAAGTGACGTCAAGGCCGTGCTTTTCCGCCCAGTAGACAAGTGGATACTCGTTTCCAAGGAAGTCGCCGGCACCGTTTCCGTAGGCGTAAGGCCGGTCGAAAGAGACCGTGCGTGCCCGTGAGCACAGCGGGTAATGGTTCGGAGGGCACTTACCCAGCCCCGTATAGAAGTCATACCCGCCATAGGGATTCCATGCCTGCCAGGTGAGCACGTCGTTCTTGATCACATAGGTCGCGGTGCTTGCCGGGTCCCAGATCGTAAGTGGGACGTAGCTCTGGGCTCCTGAGCTTGAAACGAGTTTGAAAAGGTAGTCGCCCTGGACGAAGGCATTTGTGATTGTCACCTTCAACGATGGACTCCAATTGTCGCAGCTGACCATGTTCACCGGCTTGGCCAGTGTGCAGGGGGGCTGTCCGACCCCTTCCAGGTTCGCGGATGTCCAGATGAGGCGGGCTCCGGTCCCTCCGTAATAGCCCATTCGGTAAGCCAATACCTGGAATGTCGCAGAAGTGGACGATACGTATAGAGTCACGACCTGCCCCACTTTCGCGTAAGTGAGGTTGGCGAACCCGCTTATCCCGCTGGGTGCCGAATTACCGGTGATCTTCCAGGATGTGGTGCCAGGGAGTTTGTTCTGAGCAACTACCCATGAAGCCTTCACCCCGTCACTTCCAGAAAATGTCGAAGATGTCGCAGATGGGACCGTGGTGGTTGTAGCAGTAACACGAGGTATCGATGTGGTAACACTAGATCTGCTCGTGCCGCGTGCAAAAGAGACGCGGCTGCCCAGGTAGAAACCCGTTGCGCCCGCCGCGAGCGCAACGCAGAGGCTGATGCTCACCCAGATCGCCAGCTGGGAAGATTTGGTTTTGGAGCCACGCGGCTCGGGCATAGTCACGCCACCATGGAGCTAGTATTCCCTGTCGGACTGCACACGGGAAAACTACTGCCATGCGCAGCATTTAGCGAGTCGCCGCCCGTTTTGGCGCTAATTGTATTCTCAGCTCGGAAGCGGCGCAATCCCGAGATTTCCTGGGTACATGCCGCCAGAACGACGTGTCGCCGGGTGCCGGGAACTCCTGCCGCCAGCGTCCGCGGACTGCGTGGATATGGCTGAAAACGGACGGGCGCCGGCTGGCCCGGGAGTTGCCGGATAAGAAAACGATAAATACCGTGACGTGAAATCCCAGCTAGATCACTGTAATATCAGGATAACAAGAGTCACCCGGGTCGAATTCAAAAGGTGAGCGAGGTCATGGGCAGGGGCGCAACAACTGAGCCACGTAGAAGATTGCCTTTTTTTGCGCTCTTCATCGCGCTTTCGATAGTTGCTGCGGCGGGTATCGGCGTAACGGTGAGCAATAGGCTTGCTGGTGCGGCCCAGCCGGCGGTTTCTGATCCTCACCCTGTTGTGACCACCACAGTGGCGCAGCCGCTTCAGTTCGTTTCATCGTTTCCGGCTTCCGGCGCAGCCGATATTTCTTCCAATTCCGCGATAACTCTGACTTTCTCTTTGCCCATTTCGCCGTCATCGCCGATGCCGGTCCTGTCTCCGGCGGTGCAGGGGACATGGAATCAGAGCCAGCCTGAGACGCTTACGTTCACGCCGACGCAGTCATTCGTGCCCTTTACCAAAGAAGTGGTGACCGTTCCAGCTGGCGATTCAGGGATAGTGAGCTCCTCCGGCCAGTATCTTCAGAGTTCGCTCAGCATCCCGTTCACAATCGCTCCCGGCTCGGTATTGCGGCTTCAGCAGCTCTTGGCAGAGCTGGGATACCTGCCGCTCAACTTCGTTCCTCAGGACGCGCAAGCTATTCCGGCTGGCCAAATGGCAATTCCGCAGGCGGGCTCATTTTCTTGGAAATGGCTCAATCTGCCTCAGCCACTGACCTCGCTGTGGTCCCCTGGCGCTTACAACGTCATGACCAAGGGAGCGGTGATGCAGTTCGAGAACCAGGTTGGGCTTGCTGCAGACGGGATCGCGGGCCCCGAGGTTTGGTCCCACCTCCTTGCTGCGGTTGCAGGAGGGAAGACCAATAGTGCTCCATATGACTACGTCACGGTGACAAAGGCCCTGCCGCAGCACGTCACTGTCTATAGCAACGGGCAGGTCGCATTCGTTACCCTCGCCAACACCGGGGTGAGCGCCGCGCAGACGGTAAATGGAACATTTCCGGTTTATCTCAGATTCAAATCGACAACCATGAAGGGGACGAACCCCAACGGCACCACGTACGACGACCATAACGTTCCATGGGTTAGCTACTTCAATGGCAGCCAGGGCCTCCACGGCTTCGTCAGGGCCGGTTACGGGTATCCCCAGAGTGACGGCTGTGTAGAGATGCCGGTGGCATCTGCGGCAAAGGTATGGCCGCTAACTCCGATCGGAACTTTGGTAACGGTCGGGTAGCCAAGCTGGTTCAAGGACGGCTCTCGAATGCTGCCTTGACTGTCGAAGGCTACTGCTGGGGAGTGGGGTTCTTTGACACCGACTGCTGCTCAATTCCACGGGTAAGTGCGTCGACGAGCCTCATCAAGGCTTTCACATCCGGCTGAGGCCATTCCTTTACTACCTTGGAGATGGTCTGCTGTCTCAGTCTGATGATCTCGTCGAGAACCCGGTCACCAGCTTCCGAGATCATTATCAGGTATGCCCTTGCATCCTGCTCGTGCACCTTGCGAGTGACAAGCCCGTTTGATTCAAGCTGCTTGAGCTGACGAGATACCGTCGAAATATCCAAAGAGAGGGAGTTGGCAAGGTCGCTGGGCCTCAGTGGACCGTGTTCGCGCAGCACTGCGAGCTGCCAAAATCCCGCGCCATCGATGGTTGCTGCTTCCTTGGAGCAGTGCGGATAGGTGATCTTGCGCAGTGCTCTTCCCAGCCTGAAGAGCTGGTGTTCAAGTTCAGGAGTGCCTGCAGCAGGGAAGCTTCCCTCCGCTTTTCTTGACTTTGAGGTCGATGGATCGGTCATAGAGTCTGGCTCAGGTGTCTTTCTAGGATTTGCTCGTTCGAGTCGGCACTGTAACGGCCGGCTGCTTTCATTGAAGTAGGCCCTTTTCATAATAAGCCCTGCAAACAGGAAAGTGAAGCGTCGAAATGCGGATCATTCGTCTTTGCTGGAGCGGGCTCAGTTCGTAAATCAGGTGCCGGATATTGATAGTCTGGTGCTGATTCAAGTGCAAGGAGATCGGGTGCGTTCGGATTCCAGATTGGGGCTGGTGGTATCCACCACGGATCTGCTGAAATACCTAGCCTGCGAGGAGCTTACCGCACTGGATCTGCTTCGGGTAAGAGGCGAGGTCGTTGCGGACCCCGTCGCAGGAGCGTCGCTGCTCGCTGCCAAGAAGGGTCTGGTAAGCGAGGCGGATGTGCTTGATATTCTGGAACAGCGTTACGACCGTGCAACAAGGATTTCTAGTCGAGACTCTGCGGCTTTCGAAGAGACCGTCGATGCGATGAAGGCCGGCGCCGGGCTTATCTACCAGGGCCTTCTAAT
>DAHVOF010000198.1 GCA_027318945.1 Actinomycetota bacterium
GACGTGGGAGGCATCAACACCGATGCCGACTCGCAGAGTCCGGTCCACACGGCAAGGACCGGGGAGACTCAGCGGCTAGAGAGCGAAAAGAAAAGGAGTACCTAGGAATGCCTAGGTATTCTGGAGCGGCAAAACTTTCCAGGTGATCACGTTGCTTGCCAAGCTCAAAGAGGAGGGGGAGCTTGCCTCAGCCAAGGCGCTCGTGGTGGTGCCGACCACGCTTCTGAGCAACTGGTCGAAAGAGATTAGCAGGTTCGCGCCATCTCTTAGCTCTCAGGTCTTTCACGGTTCCCAGAGAGAGATGGGACAAGAACTGGCCGACATAGTGCTGACAAGCTACGGGGTTGTACGCAGCGATTCTTCAAAGCTGAAGAAGCTTCCCTGGCGAGTTGTGGTCACCGACGAAGCGCAAAATATCAAGAATCCCACCACCGCCCAAACCAAGGCGGTAAAGTCAATTCCCGCTCGCACCTTCATCGCGATGAGTGGGACTCCTGTGGAGAACCGCCTTTCCGAGTACTGGAGCATCATGGACTATGCAAACAGGGGATTGCTCGGAAGCTTGCCAAGCTTTGTCAAGGAGTACGCGATACCTATCCAGAAGGACCACGACCATGAGGTCGCAGCACGCTTCAAGCGGGTGGCTGCACCCTTTTTGCTTCGACGCCTCAAGTCCGACAAGAGCATAATCACGGACCTGCCGGACAAGGTGGAGCAGGATTTCCTATGTGATCTTTCGAAGGATCAGGCTGCCCTTTATGAGTCCGTGGTCAGGGAGGGGCTCGCCGCGTTGGAGGGTGAGTCCGATCTGTTCAGGCGCCAGGGGGCAGTTCTGCAGATGATCCTCGCGCTCAAGCAGATATGCAACCACCCTGCGCACTACCTGAAGACCGGCGACACCGACGTATCCCGGTCGGGCAAGGTTCAGTTGCTGCTGGACCTATTGGAGCCGATCTATGAAAACCACCAGAAGGTGCTGGTGTTCACCCAGTTCCGCGAGGCTGGGGAACTCCTTTCAGGTTGGATAGCCGACAGGTTTTCACGTAGGCCCCAGTTCCTCCACGGAGGTCTTACGCGCAAGCAGAGAGACGAGATGGTGTCCAATTTTCAGACGGATCCGACAGAGCGCGCGTTCGTCCTGTCGCTCAAGGCCGGAGGGACGGGATTGAATCTCACCGCTGCGACATACGTGATCCATTTTGACCTATGGTGGAACCCTGCGGTGGAGCAGCAGGCTACGGACCGGGCTTACCGCATTGGACAAGATCGGAATGTGACCGTCTACAGGCTCATCACGAAGAACACTTTTGAGGAGCGCATCAACGATATGATCCAGTCAAAACGCGAGCTGGCTGAGTTGAGTGTGGGAACAGGCGAAAACTGGATTGGCAATCTCGACAACAAGGCGCTGCGCGAGGTATTTTCTCTGGCCTGACCAGCTGGGTGGCAGGGGTGTCTTGCACCTGGGCATTGTCGGAATAAAACCAATTTGTCATCGAAATGCTCGGCAAAGCTTTGTCCGAAGTTCTTGTTGCCCGAGAATGCTCGCTTTGCAGCCCTATAATCTGTGCATGTCCGCTAAGCAGGCGAGTTGCAAATACCACCCTTTCCGGGTTTTTTCTTCGCCGACAGGTGTTGTCGCCCCCGCGGAAATTCTGGCCCCTCTGTGCTCAACGGAGGGCCAACCATCTCGACGGGTCGAACGGACGGCGCTTTCCCCGGCATCGCGAAGTGCGCGGTCTTGGCACATTATGGCCCCTTTGCATGAGCGCGAGGCCATGCTTGCGGCTCTAAGAAGGGACTTGTAATGGATGAATTGCGCATTTTGCACGCCGCCGACCTTCACATTGACAGTCCCATGCATGGCTTGGCTGTCTACGAGGGAGCCCCGATAGATTCGGTTCGAAATGCGACTAGAACAGCATTTCAGGCGCTTGTCTCGGAAGCAATCGAAAGAAAGGTTCACCTGGTTCTTATCGCGGGCGATCTTTACGACGGGGAATGGAGAGACTACAATACCGGCCTCTTTGTGTCGGGTCAGCTGGGGCAGCTCCACGAAGCCGGGATTCAAGTCGTGATAACCTACGGCAACCATGACGCGGCAAGTAGCGTGACAAAGTACCTCCGCTTTCCGCCAAACACGAAGGTGCTCTCCTCTGGCCATCCCGAAACACATCTGCTTTCAGATATCGGTGTCGCGGTTCACGGGCAAAGCTACCCAAGCCGGTCGGTCACAGAAAACCTGTCTCTAGCGTATCCGGAGGCAAGAGAAGGGCTTATCAACATTGGCATGCTTCACACATGCCTTGACGGGTCTCTGGGCCATGACCCGTACGCGCCATGCAAGCTGGACGAGCTTAAATCTAAGCGGTATGACTACTGGGCTCTCGGCCATGTTCATAACCGGCGAGTTGTCGGTGACGATCCCCCTATTGTCTTTCCCGGCAACCTTCAAGGCCGTCATATCCGTGAGACCGGTCCAAAGGGCGCGACTTTGGTCACCTTTTTAGACAAGGAACCTCACTTGGAGGAGCTCGTGCTCGACGCTGTTCGCTGGGAACATTGCAAGGTGGACGTATCAGGCGCGAAGACGTTCGACGAGTGTCTGGATCTCTGCCAGGCGCGCCTGTTCGAAGTCTTGGACACCGCCGGGGCTGAAGCCTTTGCAGTCCGGGTGGAACTGAGCGGCCCCACCGTTGCAGACGGCTCCCTTCGCGGTGATATCGATCGGCTTGCTAACGAGGTCAGGAACATGGCACTGTCGAGAAAGGGAACAGACGTCTGGATAGAGAAGGTGAAGACCTCGACTTCGCCGTCCAAAGACAAGAAAGACATCGAGGAATCGGCACTTGTGGCGGAGGTTGCTAGCGTCCTTATCGATCTCAAGGAGTCTGTCTCAGAAATTTCAGAATCTGCCAACCAGATGCTTGCTCCACTTAGAGCACTGCGCTCACAGCTCCGCGTTTCTGGGATCTCTTCACGGGAGGATCCAACTGATGATTCACAGCTGTTGCAAGCGCTCGAGGACGCGGCAGAGCTTCTAATTGCCCGCCTCGGATCGAGGAATGGTTCCAATGCGAATTGAACGCCTGGATATTGCCGCATTTGGCAACTTCACAGATACTTCCCTTGATCTGTCTTCTCCCGGGCTCCAGATTATTTACGGGGCCAATGAAGCCGGAAAGACAACCGCCCGTTCAGCTATCTTCAACCTGCTTTACGACTTTGATTTCAGAACTCAGTTCGATTTCGTCCATCCAATGGCAAAACTCCAACTTGGAGGTCTGATCCGCACTGATGGCGGAGACGCGATAGAAGTCGTCCGATTCAAGCGCAACAACGATCCCCTGGTGGATCGCGAGTCCGGCATGCCGATTACCGATGCCAGCTGGAGACAGATGCTCAGAGGCATGAGCAAGACTGACTATGAAACGATGATGACCCTGGGCTGGAAAGAACTATTGGAAGGCACTGAGAAACTCGTGAACCGCGGTGGTGCACTCGGTGAGACTCTTTTCGCTACGGGACTGGGCGCGTCGGAGATTGACACTGTCTTGAAAGACCTGGAAAATCAGGCGTCCGCTCTCTATGCTCCGCGGGCATCAACCAAAGTGATCAATATAGCCCTGAAGGCTTCTGCCGACGCGCGAAGGCTTGCCGTCTCTCAATCGCTCAAACCGACTCATTTTGCGGAGGCCGTCAGGAACTACGAAAAGATCAAGCAGCTCCGCGAAAGCCTCGAGGCCGAGCTCAGAGAATGTCAGCAGGAAAAAGACCGCCTCGTCACCCTCAGGGGAGTTCTACCAAACCTTGCGTTGAGAAGACAGATGGTAAAGGAGCGCGACGAGTTTCTCTCGGCGGGACCGCTTCCCACCGGATTATGGGCAGAGCAGGTCAATGGGGCAATCGAGAAGCGCCGGCAACTTGAGGAACGGCGCGCTTCGCTCGAAACGCAACTTGAACTGAGTGGCGGGAAACTGTCGAGAATCACTGTCGACGAGAGCCTGCTCCTAGTGGCGGAGCGCATAGATGACCTGGCTGAAAAAATAGGTGCCTTTGAAGAGGGGCGCAGGGACCGAGATGGCCTGTCCCAGAAGTCACGCGATTTGAAACGTGACGCTTTAGATCAGCTCGGTAGGGTCTCAAAGCGGCAGGCTACGGCATCCGACCTGGATCAAGCGCGAATGGTCATGGCGTTCAGGGAAGCGATCGGCTCTGCAGTCGAGGAATGGGCCGCCAGTCACTCAAAGTTTGAACAGGCGAGGACAGCTCTGAGCAGCAGTGAAAACGAGCTTGGTGACGTACAGAACCAACTGGCCTTGCTGCCCGAGGTTGTCGATCAATCTCCGCTCGAAGACGCGGTAAATACGGCTGTGTCTCAAGGCGACCTTGACAAGGCGCTTGCCAGCGCGCGGTTGGAACTACAGACCGCCCACGGTGAGTGTGTCGAAATGGCCTGGCGGCTTAGCATCGCAGAGGATCAGGTTTCGCGTGCACTTAGGAACCCTGCTCCCGCCAACGAGGAAGTCGACCGTTTGCTGCAAGCCTTGCAGGACGCGGATGCCAACGAAAAATTGGCGCTTCAGCAGGCTGCTGATTCACAAGCACGCCAAGAGGAACTTAAGGAGCGGCTGAGTCAATTGGATTTGGAAGGAGAGTTTCCCAACGAGGAGTCGCTTACGAGCCTTCGCAAGATGCGCGATGAGACGTGGAAGCTCATCCGATCTGCGTGGCTCCTTCGGGATGTCGTAACCGGAGACGGAACCCAGTTCTCAGATGACCATGAACTCGCTTCATATTTCGAGATGGCCGTACATGACTCTGACAACACCGTGGATCGCATGTGGCGCGAGGCAGAAAAGACCGCACTCCGAGACTCCCTTATAAAAGCTATCGAACGTGAGCGATCCAACTCCGACCTTGCAACACAAAGTGCTTCACAGATTAGGGAGGATGCTCGGAACACCTATACCCAATGGCGCGAGACGTGGCCAGATCTGCCGATACCGGCTTCTCACGAATCTCTGAGACAGTGGATGCAGAACTTGGAGCGCCTCAGAACTCTTCAGTCCAGACGCGAAAGTGCAAGCGTGGCGCACCGCACCGCATTTCGTGTGCTGCGAACTCACCGTAACAGGCTCGCGAGCTTGGCAAGCCAGTACCACGTGGAGATGATTTCTGGAAATGACATCGCGCCACTTGTTGAAAGAGCGAAAAGAATCGTTCAAGAGTTCAAGAGCATAAGAGACGAACGCGCTTCACTTACGAAACAGCTCCGGCAGATCGAACAGAAGGTGCTAGCCGCCCAGAAGGCTCTCGATGCGGCCACGAGCAAGGAACGGTCCGCTTGTGAAGCGTTCAAAAAGCTCCTCGCGCCATACGCGGATAACGTAGTCTCCCCGAGAGACGGACGCTCTCTATTGGATCAGCTTGACGCTCTTGGTCGTCTGTTGGAAAACTGCGACAGCCTGGAGGACAGGATCGTCGGGATCGATACCAGATCGGAGAGTTTCGAAGCCGAGGTCAATCAAGTGCTCTCATTCCTTGGGAAAGATACAGCGGATTCAAGTGCCGATGCCGTTCGAAGACTCGTCGAAAGCCTAAAGGCTTCGAGGGGGCAGGATGTTGAAAGAAAGACGATAAATGACCAGAGAGAAGATGCCGAGAAAAAGTTGGCGGAGGTGCAAGGGGATTTATCGGCTGTTGCCAGCCGGCTCAACTCATTAGCCCGCGAGATGGCGGTGACTGACATTGAAGGGCTAGCCAACCTGGCGGAAGATGCAATAAAGCTCGCCGAGCTCGAAGACAACATTTCCAAAACGGAACAGCAGCTAGTCGGGCAGGGCGGCGGACAGCCCATTTCCGAACTCGACGAAATTTCGCAGGGCCTGGATGTTGCTTTGTTGAATGCAAAGATTTCAGATGTCACGGACAGGGTGGACTCCCTCGAGGAAAAGCATAGGGAGGCTATCAGGAGAGAGACGGAGTTAGAGGGAGAGCTCCGCGAGATGGACGGATCTGACTCTGCGGCTGCGGCGGAAGCCGTTGCCGAGAGCGAGCTTGCGAAGGCATCTGAAGCGGCAGAGGTCTATGTTCGCCTTGTTCTTGCTCGCTATATTGCCACTGAGGCGATAAGGCGCTTTAGCGATAGGCATCAGGATCCGCTGCTCTCACGGGCGAGCAACTACCTCGCACAGCTCACAGATGGCCGGTACCCGAGGGCGGTAGTCGGGGAAGACTCCAAGAGAAGCCCTCGCTTGAGCACAATTGATTTGAACGGCGAGGAGCGCTCGATTCCCGAACTATCGGATGGAACGAGAGACCAGCTATATCTTGCGCTTCGCTTGGCGGCGATCCAGGAGACGGTTGACGGCGGCTATGTGCTTCCGATTGTCCTTGACGATGTGCTCGTGAATTTCGACGACAACAGAACGCGAAGCGCGCTGAGGTCTCTTACCAGCCTCGCTCGTTCTACTCAAGTGTTCCTGTTCACGCATCACGAGCACATACTTTCGCTGGCTTCAGAGGCACTTGCTGCAGGGGAGTTCTCCGTTGTTCGGCTTTTGTGATGTGACCGATTTGCCCAAGGGTGCGAGAAGCAGCTCCATAACCTCGATCCCAAGGTTGCCGATCGAATCGTAAAGGCTGCCGAAAGTCTGGGCTAGCACAGCTATTTCGGATTCACCGTTTCCCAGTTGTTCTGGTGCATAAACCTCTATGGTCGTGCCAACCCGATGAGAGGCGATAGGATCGCCAGGGGAAAAGGGGCTCAACATGGAGGTACTCAGTCGTGAATGCCTTCCCGATTTGCGTACCGGGTCCAGCGATGAGCAGGAGCGCGCCCGCAGTGATCGGGTCGCAGTTTCGTCACGCGAGGTCGCGATTCAAGTCTGGCGGCCCACAATCGACGGGACGGGATCGACTCTGATAAATGGTCCCCGATATCGAAGGTGAATTGCTTGTAGTTACAAGCAGACAAGTGATGAAGGGATCCTAAAGGGCAAACCCCTAAAGGGTGGGTGAAAATCAATAATCAATTTGCTCAGGGGTTTCGCCATCAACCAACAGGTCTTACATAGGAGGTCAAATCACCTTGACCACTCTTTTGGATTATCGCATCCATGTCCGACCATTTCTTATGGAGGTAACCGTCGCACCAATCACAACCACCGTCATGGGGCTGTCCACCGAGGTGCCGATATGACGGCTAAACGGACTTGATGAATCCCGGGAATATTGGACAGTTCCGATTCGGCTCAGAGTTCGCCGTCTCCGTTTGCGAGCAGTTCGGGACAATGGTCGTGACCGTGTTCTCCGCCTGGCTATACGGTTCGCGTAGCCACAAGAACCGGACGGTGATGGAACTCTCGGATGCTGCTGGCAATCGATCAGCCAAGAGCGGCTAATGGATCAGTAATAGTCATGCTAACGGATCAGTTATCGGTGTGCTAATGATATAGTAGAGCTCATGAAAGGGTATCTATGGCGCATCGTTGATTCAGAACTCGATGAGCTCATGCCCGAACTGGCGGCGATCGCAATTGAGGGACCGCGAGGTATCGGAAAGACAACGACTGCGCTTCGTAGAGCCGCGACTCTATTCAGGCTCGACGATCCTTTGCAACTGGAACTTCTGGCGGCTGATCCTGAACGGCTAGTGAGAGAGCGTCACCCGATACTTATAGATGAGTGGCAAAAGTTGCCCTCGGTTTGGGATGCTGTTCGGAGGATCGTCGATATTGGGTCCGAAGGTTCCCAGTTTCTCCTAACAGGAAGTGCGGCTCCAGCGATCCCGCCGACTCACAGTGGCGCTGGTCGAATCGTCCGTCTCCGCATGCGCCCGCTAAGTCTGGCCGAGCGCGATCTCCCAGAAGCTCCGACAGTCAGTTTGTCGGACCTTCTCAGCGGAAGCCTGCCGTCGATAGGTGGCAACTGTTCACTGAGGCTAGAGGATTACTGTCGGGAAATTATCGCTTCCGGGTTCCCTGGAATCAGATCGCTTGGGGATCGTGCAAGACAACTGCAACTGGATGGCTACATAGAAAGATTGGTCAGCCATGACTTCTTTGAGCAGGGACATCCCGTACGGCGACCCCTTACTCTAACTTCTTGGCTTCGCGCATATGCGGCAGCATCCTCGACGACGGCGTCGTACAATTCAATCCTGGACGCAGCGACTCCACACGATGCTAACAAGCCCGCAAAGCTGACGACCGCAGCCTACCGAGAGGTTCTCTCGCAACTTTGGCTGCTCGATCCTGTTGAAGCGTGGATTCCTGGTCAAAATCAATTCACTCGCCTGGGTCAGGCTCCCAAGCACCACTTGGCGGACCCAGCACTGGCCGCTCGACTCTTAGGTTTGACTAGAGACTCTCTGCTTCGCGAACCGATTCCGGGAACTGGAGCGAAAAAGCAAGGTTCACTACTTGGACAGCTATTCGAGTCCCTTGTGACTCAGAGTGTGAAGGTGTATGCGCAAGCCATAGAGGCTCGAGTGTTCCATCTCAGAACTCGCAATAACGAGCATGAAGTCGACCTGATAGTTGAAGGCAACGATCACAGAGTTGTGGGAATCGAAGTCAAGTTAGGTCCAAGTGTGACTGACCGTGACGTTGCCAATCTGCACTGGCTCAAGGCAAGACTTGGTTCAAAGCTTGTAGAAATGATCTTGGTTACGACCGGTCCTTATGCGTATCGCAGGCGCGATGGAGTAATTGTACTGCCTGCCGCACTCCTGGGCCGCTAACAACGTTAGAAGATTCTGTCACCTGACGGACATGAACGGCCTCGAAATATTTATCTGCCTTGGCGCTGATCCACGTTGTGTCGACATCCGAACCTGGCGAGAGTCACGTGATTTGGTAAGGGGCTTCTTGGGGATCTGCACCCTGATATTTTCGGGGAAATTTACTTCGGAAAGGCGAAATCTCCCAGGTCTTGCAAGCCAAGCCAGCTATCAAGGCTTGTCGG
>DAHVOF010000202.1 GCA_027318945.1 Actinomycetota bacterium
CTGGAAACCCGACAGCGAGTAAATTCCGACGGTAACCAAAATGTCATGGATTACCGCGACAAGTGCGGATACGGCCATCTTCGGCTCGAACCGCAAAGATATGTATGCCGCAATCGCAAGGAAAAAGAAGATCAGAGCCCGTACTGCCTTTGACGTTATCTCACCACCCCAGGTAGGTCCCACGTCAGTAAGTGATACTTGGTTGACCGCCACGTGAGCTGCTTTAGCCAATGCTGTCGAGACCGCAAGTTCTTTAGCCGACTTCTCAGACTGTGAAAGCGTATTCAAGTCGGCTTGAACCTGAATAGTCCTGCCTCCGCCTCCACCAAGAGTCACGATAGTCGCAGATGACAGCCCATATGACGAAATCGCACTCTTGACCTGACTTATCGAAAGCGTTGCTGAGGGAACCTCCCATGAGACTCCCCCTTTGAAATCTATACCGAAATTGAGGCCCCTGATAACCAGAGACGCCAAGCCCACCAGAATCACTACGGCCGATATCGTGAACCAACGTCGCGACTTCCCGATAAAGTTGATGTCAGTTTCGCCCCTAAAAAGCCGCCCGAAACCTCTCCGCAGACTTAACCCTTGATTCATGTCACGAATTCTCCAGACCAATAAAATTCCAATCGAGCCGACACACTAGTTAACTGGATGCTCCCGCTGGCGCGGCGGCACCTTTGCCGGACGACCCGAGGCCTCTTGCCATTCCCCAAAATCCAGGTCCAGTGACCCGCGACCACTGTCCGAGGATGATCACCAGCGGCCTCGTAAATATGTAAGCGGTAATTACATCCAAAAGTGTAGAAAGCGCGAGAAAGAATGCAAAGCCGCGAACAGGTCCAATACTCAACAAATACAGCAACAGCGCACCGATGAACGACACGGCATCAGCCGCAATGATCGTTCTGAATGCCCTTCTGAAACCCTTATCGACCGACGACCTAATGGTCTTGCCGGCTCTGACCTCATCTTTAAGACGTTCAAAAAATACGATGTAAGAATCGACGGTGACTCCAACCGACACAATTAACCCAGTCACTCCGGAGAGATCCAGACTCAATCCAGAAGAATGACCAAGATAAGACACGATAGACCACAAAAGCGCAGCCGTGGTTCCCAAGCCCAGAACCACAACAATTCCCAGAAGCCGGTAATAGAAGATCGTATATATCATGACGGCGGCTAAACCAATGAGGCCTGCAAATATCCCAGCTTTCAAGGAAGAAGCCCCCAAGCTCGGAGATACCGTTTGAACGGTCTGCTGCTGCAGTTGGACAGGCAATGCACCATATGAGAGCACCAACGCAAGATCCTGTGCCTGGGTTTGGGTGAAACTTCCGGAAATCTGGCCTTGTCCCCCAAACGTCTTTGCATTGATTGTCGGAGCAGACTCAACAATTCCGTCCAGCACCACCGCAAGCTGCTGCTGGTAGTACTTAGTGGCGATTGCGTCAAACTTCGGCGAGCCCGCCGGGGTAAGGGTGAAATTGACTAACCAGTTACCGCTCGAATCTACTCCAGCAAAAGCACTCTTAAGCGCGGATCCGGTCAAAAGGCTTGGGCCAACGATGTAGCGCGCACCATTTGTCCCTTTAATTGCCAGCAGCGCATTCTTCGTACTCGATACATTTGTAACAGGTGTCGTAGGGACATAGGCCATCGCCGTAGTTTCCGCCTGCGTAGTGGGACAAGTAAGCGCGGCATCTGACGCGGGAATAGTCGTTCCCTTCGGAGGCGCAGTATAGGCCGAAACCTGACATTGCACAATGCGGAAAGACAGTTGCGCTGTCTGGCCCACAATTTGAAGCGCCCGCTGAGCGTCCTTGACTCCGGGTAGTTGGACGACGATATCATTCCCTTGCTGTGAGATGTTGGGGGATGTGATCCCAAGGGCGTCAACGCGATTGCGAATTATTGATATTGTCTGGTCCAACGTGGCCTGGGTGACCTTGTGGGCTGGCTTATATACGACCGAGGCCCCCCCCTGAAGGTCGAGGCCCAGCACGGGAGAGTAGTTTGCCAAAAGCACCGCGATAAACGAGCCGATTGAAATCAAGATTGTTACGACAACCAAGACTATGTTCGAACGTTTCATTTCATTATGTCTTTCAATTCCGCATCGGGCACGCCCGCCGCTAGCAAACTCTTAAACATTAGTACCTGCCAACCGCTCCGACAGTCAGCGGACCGCCTTGGCTTCGCATCTCACCGAACACACAAACACGTATTAGTTCCGCTTCACGATCGGCCAGCGCAAAGCTTCCGGTTAGCCCGACTTCTCCCCCAGGAAAACTATTACCTAATCCCGGACCCAAGCCAGAATTATCGACTCGTGATTCCCGAATAAATATTGCAAAAGATAAAATACCCGAGTCCAGCCACCAGATTAACGTCTTTAGTGCTGGTCTTCATCTCCCTTTTGAATCTCTTCATCTTCCGCATGTGCCTGGCCATCCTCTTGTTTCGCCTCACCCTCTGAAGACTGATCGTCAGGTTCAATATCACCGTGGTCAGTCGCGTGGGATTCAAGATGGTCGTGAAGTTCGGAAAAATCCTCCTCGGAAAATCCCGACGATAAAGAATCGCCAGAAATTTGCAAGTCGACATCAACAGACTCCGGCGCCTTGACAACGCTGCGTCGGTCGAAGACAAGTTCGATCCCCGGAGCCACTTCAACAACGGCAAGGTCTTGCGAAATCCGGTTGACGCGCCCGTAAATTCCCGACCTACTCATAACTCGATCACCTTCAACAAACTGCTGCTGCTCCGCCTGGGCAGCCCTCAGCTTTGCTTGCTTCGGTCTTATGATAAAGAAATAGAATATGGCGAATATCAGGATCGGTAGAATCAAGCTCACAGAAACAACTCCGTATCAGAGGGGATAATTTAAAATACTAACTCCTGCGTTGGAGATGTGGGTATTTGCAAGTATTGCTCAAACATTCCCCCGCAAAACGCGACAAGGCGTAAAGCTGTCACATCCTCCCCGGTGCAAAGCATCAACACTAGCATTCTCGCCGACTAAGCTCAGCTCATCCGCCTCAGCTTCTCCCTTCGACGGCATTTATCGCCGCAATCAGACTCGAAGAGCCCTCCTCAGCCTCCGCAAATGTCAGGGACATTGGCGGTGCGATTCTAAGAACATTCCCTTCCGCTCCGCCTCGACCAATAAGTAATCCAAGAGCCCTGGCTTCCTCCATTATCAAATTTGTGATCACCTGCGACGATGCACGGCTTGACCGATCCACGATCTCGATTCCAATCATCAGCCCCTTCCCCCTTACATCGCCGACAATGCCACTCCCAGAAAGTTCGCTGCGCAGCCGTGACATCATATAGCTTCCCGTTCGCAGGGCATTCCCCTGCAAATCATGCGACAACAAATATCGCAGGTTCGCCAATCCCGCGGCAGTTGCAAGAGGCGAACCCCCGAAGGTAGATATCGAAGAACCTTTAAATGAATCCACAATGTCCGGCCTGGAAATGACACCCGCCAACGCCATTCCGTTTCCTATCCCCTTTGCGAAGGTGATCATGTCTGGAACTAGTCCGTGAGCCTGATATCCCCAGAAATGCTCACCCGTCCGACCCCACCCTGTCTGAACTTCGTCTGATATGAAAAGAATGCCGTGCTCGTCCAGGACCTCCTTAATGGCGCCAAAGTATCCATCGGGCGCCACATTGAATCCGCCGACGCCTTGTATTGGCTCCGCAATCAGCGCGGCAACATTCGGACCGATTCCATTGGAGATGAGGTCGCGCAAATCCTCTACTCCTCTTTCGCGGTATTGCTCATCTGTAAGACCAGCCAATGGACCGTGCAATCTGGAGCCCCCGAGAATGAAGTTCACGTTCAACGGATAAAAGCTAGACGGAGAGTAGCTCGAGTTCCCAGTCACTGACATTGAAACTAATGATCGACCGTGATAACTGCCACGCACAGCAAGCGCATTGTTCGAGCCCCTAAAGCAGGTGGCGAGCAAAAGCGCCGTATCGTTCGCTTCGGTTCCCGAAGTCGTGAAAAATACCTTCGCATCTCGAATTCCAGATAGATTTGCGATCTCCTCCGCCAGTTCAATCATAGGCGATATCAGGTAAAGGGTGGATGAATGAATCATACGTGCTGCCTGCTCATTGATAGCATCAACAACCTCTGGCACCCGATGGCCCGTCATCGTCGTGAGTATGCCACCAAAAAAATCTAGATATTCAACGCCTTTAGAATCCACCACACGACAGCCATTGCCCGAAACTAGTTCAATCGGCTCCGAATAATACAGGGCGACCCACCTTGGCAGCACCTTGAGATGTCGGGATAACGCCTCTTCCTGGTCCATACGTCCACCTCGACTTCAAATTGCGACAACACTGTTACGGCAAGGTTACTTGCGTCGTCAACGGCAAACGCAACAAATTCACCTGGCGCTATTAAGCACAGTCCATTACTGTATCACGTGCAATTGAGCCAAGAACCTGGCGAAACCCAGCCAGTGTTACTCCGCGAAAAGCGAAATAGCCGTCCGGGGCACCTCCAACCCCAGATGGTTCCAAGCCAATGGGCCCGCAACTCTTCCTCTCGGAGTTCGAACGAGCAGGCCACACTGCATCAAAAATGGCTCATAGACGTCTTCAATCGTTTCAGGTTGCTCGCCGACGGCAACGGCAAGCGTAGAAAGGCCAACGGGCCTTCCTGAGTATATCCTGCAGAGAGTATCGAGAATCGCTCTGTCAACCTTAT
>DAHVOF010000209.1 GCA_027318945.1 Actinomycetota bacterium
CGCCTAACGGTGGTCGGCGCCATCGGCATTCCACCCTGGTTGGGCCTCGGCCCCCGTGATGCCAACCTCTTTACCTACATGGTCACGCTGGAACAAAAATCTTTATCCAAACATTGATTACCGGTGACAACACGCTACCCAGAAAACCTGGGAAAAAAAGAAACATGATAATCACTATTGGCAGCATTAGCATGCGAAGACGAAAATAACCTGGCAAGGCTCCGGACGGCAACAGCCTTTCAATGACTGCGGAACCATCGAGGGGAGGTATGGGTATGAGATTGAAAATCCCGAGCAGAAGATTTATGACCCCCACATAGAAAATGACTCCATCCCAGAAAGGTAGCCCCGCAACTTGTCCCACACCCGTTGCAATATTCTGGGGCGTAGACTGGCTTAACAACAAATAATGAAGTATTGCCCCGGCAATCATCGAGCCAGCAAGATTTACAAAGGGCCCAGCAAGGGAGACCATCACTGACTGGTTTCGAGGCGATCGCAGGTTGGACACATTAACCGGAACCGGCTTAGCATAGCCAATTGGAGTAAGACCCACAAATATCAATAGCGCGGGAAGGAGCACTGAACCGATCGGGTCAATATGAGCTAGAGGATTCAGTGTCAGGCGACCAGCCCTCCGCGCCGTGTCGTCTCCGAACTTCAGTGCCACATAGCCATGTGAGACTTCGTGAACTATCACGGAAGGAACCAATACCAGCAGAAGGATTATCGCATCCCTACTTATCGCCCTCAAGAGATACCCGATAACGAAAAGAGCAAGAATGAGGGCTATAAAACCCGCGTCCTTGCGTAGCATCAGGTTTTGCCCGAGGATCGTGCCAACCATTTCGCCTGCGTGAAGCAGAATCGCCTGATTACAGCCAAGCACTCAAGAAACCAAGCCACAGTCTTCACGGCCGGAGTGATATCAGTCGCACGAGCAAGATTCTGGCTTCCGCCTGGTTCTCGGATTACCAAAAAGGAGTCTGCCACGAAAACCACCCTAGCCGACTCACCAACACCGCGCATGCGCGACGTCCTCAGTTGGCTCCTAAACGCGACCTGGATCCTGCACTCCACTTTGCAAACACGGGAATTCCTCGGACTACTCCCAGCCCAGATAATCTGCGCGCCGCGGCGCAATTATGCCTTACCAGTTCCACTACCGGAACAACGCGTATCCCAGCGTCGAACTGCCGATAAGTTCGACAATCTCACGGTACGAAATGAGACGAGATCCCATTTCCTTTGCAATCTTGCCAGCCAAACCCATGTTGATAGGTGAATCCTCGATATCGACAATGCAACTCGATAGCTTCTCCGACGCGAAACGCTCAGCAGCCCTCAATGCCTCCTGAAAAGCAAACTCGCCCCCCGTTGCCCGACCATCTGTGACGAGTATGCAGTATGGATTCTCTCCTACCACCAAGCATGCCCTGGCCTGCTCGGCCAGGAGATCGATTCCCAAGGCCAGCGGGGTGATCCCGCCAGTAACCAACGACGATAACTTCGCCCTAATCATTTCCACAGACCGTGTCGGCCTTTGCAAAACCCTCGCTGAACCTTCCGCAATCACTATCACCCCCAAACGGTCCCTGGTCTGATACGCGTCGAGAAGCAGCGACTCAATAATGGTTGAGGCAAGCTGGATTCGAGATTTAATTCCGATTGAACCCGATAGGTCTAAGCCAACCAAAATCGTCCTCCCCTGCTTGGCGATCTTCTCCGACATGACAAGGTCTTCGCTACCTATAAAGGACGACGTATCTGAACTCGTTCCAGCGCTTCGCCTTGATACCGCCGAAGTAAGTGTCCCGATAACGTCCAGGCCCGTACCCCGACGATCCAGTGCACCTTCAACTCGTCTGCTGTAACCACTTGGCGTAGCTCCTTTCGGCCCTCCTCCGATCCTTTCGGAATAGCTGTCCTTGGCGCCCAGCGCAATCATCGACCTCATTACTGGACCCTCACCTAAGCCAAATGTTAAGCTCGCACCTGAGGGCTTTTCGCGCAGCTGTGGTGCCTGTGCAGCGCGTTCCGGGCCCCCACCTGGCTGTTCGTCTGCCCCCTCCGCTTGCGACTGCGACTGGGAATTTCCACCTCCACGAGATTGACTCTTCCTATGTATCTGCTCCACAAGGTCTGAAATACTTTTCGAGTCTTCGAATCCCTGCAGGGGATCCCTACGAGCCCTATGCGACAGAACTAGAGGCGCAATAGCGTTGATATCCTGCGTTCCAACGCTGTCCCTACCTTCCAAGGAGGCGTGGGCAGCGGCAGCCCTCGCCATTGTAAGATCCGCACGTAAGCCCTGAGCACCATAACTTATGCACAACTCGGTAATCACTTTGAACAGCTCCTTCGACAGATGAGCGCAAAGTCCGAATGAATTGGCCAAATTCGACGTTCTCGACTCGCGAAGCCGTAGACGCAACTTCCCTTGCTCGTCGTCAAACCGAGCGCAAAATGCATCGGGGTCGCTATCGAATTCAAGCCTTCTCATAAGTGCAACACCGCGTTCCTCGGAATTTGCAATCCCGTCGCTCTGTACCGAAAGCCCAAAACGGTCCAATAGCTGAGGTCTAAGCTCTCCCTCCTCCGGATTCATCGAACCTATCAGCACAAATTTCGCCGGAAATACAGCGGACACCCCGTCGCGCTCGATCCTGTTCACCCCCGAGGCAGCGGCATCGAGAAGAAGATCCACTATGTGGTCGGCCAAGAGGTTGACCTCATCTACATACAGGACGCCACCATGCGCTTCCGCCAAAAGGCCGCCAGTCGAAGCTACCGTACCGTCGGCCACCATCCTCGCTAGGTCCACAGAACCCTTCACCCGGTCCTCTGTCGCCCCCGAAGGGACTTCCACAAATGGCGCGCCATTAGGTAATAGCTCGGCCAGAGCACGGGCTAGCGTAGACTTGCCGGATCCTTTATCGCCACGAATTAGAACACCGCCGATCCTAGGGTCAATAGCATTAAGCAGCAGAGACATTTTCAACTGATCCTGCGCCACAATGGCAGTGAACGGGAAATCCCTCACTTCATCTCCTCCCAACCCTCAGCCTCAAGTATCGCGGAGTTTATCGCCTGCAGCGATTCCTCGGTCGCTTGCCACAGACCTCTCTGCGATGCCTCTAGCAACCTCTCCGCAATAGACATCAGAACTGACGGATTCGATTTCTCGAAAAACTTTCTTACAGAAACATCAGCGACATATGCTTGGGTGATTCTTTCATACATCCAGTCCTCCACGATATTAGCCGTTGCATCATACCCAAAAAGGTAATCCACCGTGGCGGCCATCTCAAAGGCACCCTTGTAGCCATGCCGCTTCATAGCATCGATCCACTTCGGATTAATCACCCGAGAGCGAACCACCTTTGCCGCCTCCTCGGCAAGGCTCTTCACGCGCGGCCTGTATGGATCAGACGAATCCCCAAAATAGGCCCTCGGATCGACACCGGAAACATAGCGGACTGCCGCAATCAGGCCTCCGTGATCTTGCATGTAATCATCTGAATCAAAGATATCGTGCTCCCGATTATCCTGGTTTTTTGCTGCAACCTGGATTTTGCCAAACCTTTCAGCCACCGATTCGGGATCGAAAATCCCGAAACCATTTGCTGAATACGAGTAACCTGACCATGCCAAGTACACCTTTGCTAAATCTTCGTCCGACCGCCAGTTCCTAGCCTCGATGAGATGCAGTATCCCCGACCCGTAGGCACCCGGCTTGGGCCCGAAGATCCGCGGAAGATCCTTGGACCCCGAGAGCGGATTATCCTCCTCAGGACTGCCCGCTGCAGTTGCCACCGCGTCATCAAACAGAGAGATCACATGAGGGAAAGCGTCACGAAAAAACCCGGAGATCCGTAACGTCACGTCCACCCGTGGTCTACCAAGTTCTGCGCGACTAATCAACTCGACACCCAACACCCTGCCTGTCTGCGCATCCCAAACAGGCTTGACGCCAATTAAGGCAAGCGCTTGGGCAATGTCGTCTCCCGATGTTCTCATGGCGGCCGTACCCCACACCACGATTCCTACCGATGACGGAAATTCGCCCTCTTCTGCGACATAACGCTCAATCAAAGCATCCGCAAGACGGACGCCCACTGACCACGACTGTTGCGAAGGCAGTGCTTTAGGATCGATCGAATAAAAATTACGACCGGTTGGCAGAACATGTATCATCCCCCTTGAAGGAGATCCGGACGGACCGGATGGCACGTACCTCCCTTCAAGAGCCCTTATCACCGCCGATATCTCATCCGATGCACCACGCAATCTCGGGACAACTTCTTCACAGAGATATCGCACGCCTGGGAGATACAAATCTGGAAGAAAACTCGAAATCCCATCAAGCTGGAATCCTGCCTTCTGGACCATCGAGATCGTCTGTTGTACTTCCGCATCGATAATATCCGCCTCCCTAGTTGTACAACTGGAGAGGTTGATGCCCAACCTTCGAGCTGCTGCAGCACGCAAAGAGGGCGAACTCGGCGAATCCAACCTCGTAAGCGCAGCGAGCATATCGACCTCCATTGCGCCCGAAAGGGTCTGTCCCAAAACGTGCAGTCCACCTCTTATCTGAGCATCCTTTATTTCGCAGAGATAGCCATCGATCTCTCCGATTAGATCATCGAAACTCGAGTCCTCGAAGTCCGGAGATGTTCCGAGCCGCAGATCCATGGTTATACGAGCCTCCACGAGAACATCC
Organism: Actinomycetota bacterium; assembly: GCA_027318945.1. Taxonomy (GTDB): domain Bacteria; phylum Actinomycetota; class Acidimicrobiia; order Acidimicrobiales; family Acidimicrobiaceae; genus SCQM01. The sequence goes on from DAHVOF010000209.1 coordinate 4,724, forward strand.
CATATTTCCCGTCGAAGCGCCGGAAGCTTGGTGGGATCCATGCCCGCATAACGGGCATGGGCATCAAGAAGAGCCTCCAAACGGGAAAGTTCATCGTAACTTTCTGCACGGGTCAGGGGTGGAACCATGTGGTCGATTATCGTCGCATGAGTCCGCCTTTTCGCTTGTGTGCCCTCACCAGGATCGTTCACGACAAACGGATAGATCACGGGAATCGATCCCAACGCCTGATCTGGATAACAGCTCTCAGACATACCAAGTCCTTTGCCTGGGAGCCATTCAAGAGTGCCGTGCTTGCCAACATGGACTATCGCGTCAGCATTTAATTTCACGTCGAGCATACGATAGAAGGCCATGTAGTGATGCGTTGGAGCCAAGTCAGGCGAATGGTAGATGGCGATCGGATTCTCGCCAAATCCGCGGGGAGGTTGTATCGTTAGAAATATACCTCCAAGGTTAATGCCAGGAAAGACAAAGTTGGAGCCTTCGACGTACACGGAACCCGGCGGCTCTCCCCATGAATTGATTAGCCCCAATTTGACTTTTTCGCCGAACATCTCAAACTCTTGCCCGTAAGTTTCGGCAGACAAAACTATTTCTGCCTTGGCAACTTGACCCACAGAAAGGGTCGGCACGTCGTAATTGAACGTCGACATCAGCTCTTCCATCAGAGCATCACCGGATTCAGGTATCCTTTTTACGTTATAGCCGGCATTCTTAAGCGCGTGGAGAAGGGCGATTACAGAGGCAGGCGTATCCAAACCCACGGCATTTCCAAGCCTTGATCTCTTAGTGGGATATGCCGAAAGCACAATAGCAATCTTCTTGTCACAGTTCTCCTTGCGACGCAGGCGGGCTAACCGCAGGACGATTCCCGAGACCCTTCTGCAGCGATTGTGATCTGCACGATAGGCGCTAACCTCACTTCCAAACTGTGCATCCGAATCCACAACTTCTTTAAATGAAAACGGTACTGTAATGATTCGGCCATCGAACTCTGGAATTGCCACCTGCATCGTGACATCGAGAGGTACCAACCCTGGAGTGCTCTTCTGCCACGCCTGCCTAGAAGAGGACGAAACAATTGCCTGAACGACCGGAACGTCGAGCGCCTTCAGCTCGGATACATCCCAGGAGTGGCCATCCCGGTCCATAGCACCCCCGGCCAAGGTTGTCGTTACAACAACATCTGGAGCAATGGACCTGACCAGCTCGTATACTGGATTGCGTTCCAATCCACCTCTCAACGAATAGCAAAAAATTGTGGTGACATCCAGTCCATCCTCTGCCATCTCCCTTGCGAGAGACTCGATGAAGAGCGTATTTCCCGACACATAATGGGCCCGATAAAAAAGGACAGCAACTCTCGGCGTGCCCTCGCAATTTTCCAGATGTTCAAAAATCCCAACGTCGGGCACATTGCAGGGCGGCTCGAAACCGATGCCAGAAAATGACGCCGTGTCAGCCACAAATTTCACGAAGTTCTCGTAGTTGTGCATTCCCCCGCGAGCAAGATAATCGAATGCCTGTGTGATCATGCCACTGGGAACCGTTGACAACAGAGTCAACTCGGGATCCGGCATAGTTTCCCCTGAAAAGCACAGCAATGGTACATCCCGAGCTTTTGCCATTTCAGTCAGAATTTTCAAGCCGCCTGAAAAAGAGTCCTTTCCACCTAGAAGCCTTACACAGATAATGGAAGCCCCTGAGGCTAGGTCTCTCCATAACCCTGACGACGAAGATACAGCCCGAAGATCGATACCATCGCCAACCACTGCGTCAGCCACACTCCGTAGTGTCAAAAGCTCCGTGTCCGCATTGGTGATATAGAGAAAAAGCATCAGAAACCCCTCGGGAAATTAACTCATATGTGGCAACGTCGACGCCAGCAGCGCCTCAACTTCAAGATTTGCCGATATCAATCGGGCAAGGTTATCGATCTGCTGATCACGCAGATCATGAAACTTCACAGAACATGCAAAATGCTTGCCACGCATTGCAGCTACGCGAGAAAGGAACGCTTCACGAAACTCATCGCTCTCGAATAACCCGTGCAATGTGGATCCGAAGATGGTTCCATCAGCCCCAGCTGTTCCCTCCTCAACAATTACTCCGGGGAAATCCCGAACAGGCGGATCGAGGTGAAAGAGAGGTAAACCTTCCAACCTGGTAACAATGCCCTGATGAATCTGATAGCCCATTGTTTCGACTCCGGTAAAGAATGCTGACTGTCCATGCCTCTGCAATGTGACCTTCTCTGGCTGAAACCTTGTTACAACGTTCAACATTTGCAAACCTTGAACTGAGCCGCGCATAGACTCGAACTCATCCAAAATCTCTTGTCCCATCATCTGGTAGCCCCCACACACTCCCAGCACCACCGATCCCCTGTCATTGCATCGTCTCACCGCAGTGTCAAAATGACGGCTCCTCAGCCACGACAGGTCAGCCACCGTTGATTTGGAGCCGGGAAGGATTATCAGGTCGGGATCCCCGAGCTGACCGACGTGCGACACCATTCGAACTAAGCAATCGCGCTCGGCAACAAGAGGATCAAAGTCGGTAAAGTTTGAGATCCTCGGTAAAGCAATGACGGCCACGTCGATTGCTTCCGGCGCGTAGTGCCGGGTCGACCCGTACCCAGGGAGTGCCAAGGAGTCTTCCGAATCAAACTGAAGATCCTCAAAAACTGGAAGTGCGCCGAAAACCCTTCGAGATGTGAGCTCCTCAAGACGGGCTATGCCGCGATCCAGCAAAGTTACATCCCCTCGGATCTTGTTGATCAAATAGCCGATAATCAACTCAGACAAGTGTCCAGGCAAAATCTTCGTAGTTCCGTAAAGAGCCGCAAACACGCCACCCTTGTCAATGTCCCCCACTAGCAGTGCCTTCGCGCCCACCCGATGAGCCAAACCTAGATTGACAAGGTCGTGATCCAAAAGATTTATCTCCGCTGCGGATCCCGCACCTTCGGCGATTACAACGTCAAATCTTCGGCTTAAATCTCGATGGGAATTGATGACAACTTCCAGCAAATCCCTTTTTCTTCGTTGGTACTCCTTTGCACTGCACTCAAAGGCTGGCTCCCCCAAAATGACAACCTGCGATGTCATCTCCGAAGTCGGCTTCAATAAAATCGGGTTCATTGCTACCTCAGGAATGGCTCTGGCAGCTCTCGCCTGGCGCTCTTGTGCACGCCCAATCTCATGGCCGCTAGGGGTCACTGCCGAGTTCAATGACATATTCTGCGCCTTGAAAGGCGCAACAGACACCCCTCTATCTGAAAGTATTCTGCAGAGGGCCGTCGCGACAATGCTCTTCCCGGAGTCCGATGCCGTTCCCACGACCATCAAGGTCCCACGAGGACTTCTCTTCCGGACGGTTCTTGTGGCACCCTGGGTGAGAGCTTCACTAACCCTATCGAGACCCTTTTCGTTCGGCACTGCGATTCGCACCCCGCCTGGAATTCCAAACGACGCGGTGTCTCTTGCAAGGATCTTGCTTTTCAACAGCTTCTCGAAGAGGTCCGGGCTGTTAGCAGCCAACACATAGTTGGAGTCCGAGTCAACCGTCGCATAGCCATTCTCTTGCAAAAGCGATACGAAAGTATGCCTGAGACGAGCGACTTCATCGTATGTTTCCCGTAAGTCCATCCCTGCCAAAAGTTCCGGCAGAGCCTCCGCCGCTAGGGAATTTACTTCCCATCGCACTTGAAGCCCGTCGAGAATGTTTGCCGATGCCAAATCTGGGCAAATAAGGTACCCCATCCTCAATCCCGGAAGAGCAAATAGCTTAGTTAGCGACCCGACGACGAAGCTTCCCTGATCGAAATCACGTCTTGACCAAGTGCCCGTGGCGATATGGTAAAAGGCCTCATCTACTACGTGGGGTCTCTCGGTCGGGCCAAGCAGCGCGCCCGTAGGATTATTGGGATTTGATGCCCACCATGGACCGTCAGGATCGTAATCCAAGATATGCCTGCGGTACAAGGAGAAATCAGGATCCTTTACAAATCCCCTCGTAACCAGCTTCGACACAAGTGCGATCGCTTCAGCCGCCCCGTTGCAAATGATTATGCGATCAGCATCGACTTCCATCACGTCCCCGAGTGCATTGCGCGCCCGAGAGGTATCCGGATACCGTCTAAGCGCGTGGAGGTGGTCCAATAGCAAATACGAGTAATCAGGTGCTACTGGATTCATAGACGCCGAAAGATCAAGGAGTTCCCCACGGTCCAGTCCCAACAAACACTCGACTGCCTGCGCTGAATCTCCATGAGGACGACTATCGAGATATTGTCTCACAGCAGAAATCTGCGACTCACTAAGCATTTTCACGACCTCTTGCGTAAATTGATATCAGCAAACCGGCAACTAAAAGAAAACCGGCAAAAATCGTGTCGGAAAATTTGCACAGTTGAGCCGCATTCGAAACATCAATAGCCTCCGGACGGCAACCACTACCCATTCTGGCTCGCTCCTCTGGAATGCCCCGATAAAAATTTTTCCCTCCAAGCGTCAAGCCAAGCTTGTGTGCGTAGGTTGATTCAACGACGCCTGCGTTAGGCGAGGGGTGGCCGGCGGCGTCTGAGAGAATTGAAGTGATGCTAGGACGCATGCCGCTCGGAACCAACCATGCCAAGGCCGCTGCTATCCTCGACGGAAAGAAGTTCCCAAAATCGTCCAACCTTGCTGCCACGCGTCCAAATCGAAAGTATGTAGCACTTTTGTGGCCCACCATTGCGTCCATAGTGTTGATCGCTCGATATAACACTGCGCCCCTGCCGCCAAAAAGGGCGCCATACAACATAGGCGCTATTACCGCATCCGATGAGTTTTCTGCGATGGACTCGATCGCCGCTCTAGATAT